>CAYOCZ010000386.1:0-3478 GCA_964402475.1 uncultured bacterium
GAACGCGGCCTTTCCCCACTTGTTGTACAGAACAAGTTCCCTCGGGGACGCCTGGAACTTCCGCGGGGGGTCGTCTTTCATGTATTTAGAGAGGTCGAAATGCAAGGCGTATCAGTATGGCCAGTAACGCGTGCTTGTCAATTTGGACGCCGCCCGGAACCGGCTTTCGGCACATCCGCGAGCACGCACCGACACTGGCCCTTGTTCAGGTCGGCGCCGCAATCGGGACACAGTCCCCGGCAACCGGGCCGGCACCGGGGCGCGATCGGCACCGCCAGGTGGATTGCGTCCCTCACCATCGGCAACAGGTCGAGCCAGTTGCCGCGCAGCCCGCCTTCGCCATCGCACTCGGAGCTCCGTCCCACCTCCTCCGGCACTTCGTCGCAGCTCAGGAACTCCGCTGTAAGCGGCTCCTCGAAGTCGTGTTCGTACTCGCACGCGCATATCGCGCACTCAAGCTTCGCCCGGTACGACACCGAACCGGTCACGAGCAACCGCAGCCCGCTCCGGGTTATGACGAGCGCCACGTTGACCGGGCCGACAAAGAACTCGAACGACGGGTTCTCCGCCACTTCGCGTGGCCGCAGGTCGAGGTCGTGCGGCTGCAGCGTGAAGTCCAGCTTGTTCTCGCCCTGCCTGAGCGAGGCCAGCGGGATGTCCAGCGGGTTCTTCACAGCTCGTCCACCAGCCGCCGGACAATCGTATCCGGCTTGACGTTCTCGGCCTCGGCCGCGAAGTTGGTAACGATGCGGTGACGCAGCACCGGCCGTGCGACCGCCCGCACATCGTCGACCGCCGGCGTGTACCGGCCTTCCAGCATCGCCCGGGTCTTGGCCCCGAGGATCAGGTATTGCGAGGCGCGCGGCCCCGCGCCCCAGCTCACCCAGTCTCGGATGAACTGCGGGCTCGTCTCGCCGGACGGCCGGGTCGCGCCGGCCAGCCGGACCGCGTAGGCGATGACCTCGTCCGCCACCGGCACCCGGCGCACCAACCCCTGGAGCTCGGCGATCTCCTCGGCGGCGAGCACCCGGGCCAAATCCGGCACGTACGCCGAGGTCGTGCTCTTGACAATCTCCATCTCTTCAGCCGGGCTCGGGTAGTCCACGAACACCGAAAACATGAAGCGGTCGAGCTGGGCCTCGGGCAGAGGGTAGGTCCCTTCCAGTTCAATCGGGTTCTGGGTCGCGAGGACGAAGAACGGCGCGGGCAGCGCGTAGGTCCGGCCCGCAACGGTCACGTGGTACTCCTGCATTGCCTGCAGCAAAGCGGCCTGGGTCTTGGGCGGGGTCCGGTTAATCTCGTCGGCCAGCACCACGTTGGCGAACACCGGCCCCTCGACGAACCGGAATCCCCGTCGCCGGGTAGTCGCGTCCTCCTCGATTATCTCGGTGCCGGTTATGTCGGAAGGCATCAGGTCAGGCGTAAACTGCACCCGGTTGAACGACAGGTCGAGAACCCGGGCCAGTGTGTTAACGAGCATCGTCTTGGCCAGGCCGGGTACGCCGATGAGCAGCGCGTGGCCGTGAGCGAGCAAACAGGTAAGCACCTGCTCGACCACTTCCTTCTGCCCGACTATCGCCTTGGCAACTTCCTGCTCGATCCGGGCCCGGGCTTCGCCCAGCCGCCGGACCGCTTCAACGTCGCCTTGGGAACGCACGCTACTCATCGATTTCTCCTCTGGTCAACGCCGGGAAACAAACGCGGGGCAATCGAAACGTCACGCGGCCTCCTTTCGAACGCGATACGCCGCCACTACGTACTGACGCCGCGGACAACTGCGAAGTTGCATTACCGCCCTGACCTGACTGTCGGTCGCGACCGCGGCCGCTACTTCTTCCGCTTCCCGATCAGCTTGTCGAGCACCTGCGGCAGGGTCGTGTACTCCATGTCCTTCAGCCCGAGCCGGTGCGGCTCGAACGGCCCATGCCGGCGCAGCATCTCCCCAATCTCATTAGCCTGCTGGCGGGCGAGGTCGAACGACGGGTCGTCGAACATATCGCGCGGCCCGACCAGTGTGCCTTCATTCACCTGGAAACCGAGCGCTATCACCCGCGGCGGCCCATCGAACCGCGAAGGCGTCGCCTGCGGCACCGATACCGGCATCAGCGGACCGTAGTGCGAACCCCGCATCCAGCCCGACACGATATGCGGGAATGAAAACGGCTCCAGAATCTCGCCGATGGCAGGCAGCCCGGACTGACCGCGCACGATGCAGACCGGGTCGTCCTTGCCCACGTACTTCCCGGCAATCAGAGCCAGCTTCTGGGTTGAACTCGCCGCGGCAATCTCGCCCTTCTTGGTGTAGATGTTCTTGATGATGTAGTTCTCGGGCGAGCCGATGAGACACAGCAGGTCGTACATCTCCTCCGGGCAGGAAAGGAACATGTCCCGCCCCGCGTGGATGTCGTGCACCTCGAACTTGAACCCGTCGTGCATGCTCGGGTCGATGACGAGCCCGATGGTGTTGAACGGGTCGGCGAACATCTTGTACAACGGGTAGTTCCAGGCTCCGGGCGCGCACTTGTCGGCGGCGAAAACCACGACCGGCTCGCTCTTCCGCTCGACAAACGTCATCTCGGCTACGCCCGGCCCCATTCCCTTCACATTGCCGCAGAAAGAATCGGCAAGCATGTCCTGGCCGGCGCCGTAGAGCTTCATCTTCTTCGCGAGCTCGGTGCCGGCGGTGAAAACGTCCCAGGCCAAGCCGTGGATAACCTTCGAGTCGTTCCCCCGCCAGTGGGTCATAACCAGTTCCAGGTCGTCGCCGCACGCGGAAACGTGGAAGTCTTCGATGGTTCCCGAGGCCATGGCCTTGTCGAGGTGCTTCTCGGCCAGTTCAAGGATGTCCGGGTGCGACGCCGAATGGCCAACATACCCGCCGATGTCGGCCTTGATGACTGAAAGTGTCACGGACTTCTGCTTAGCAGATGCTGGTGATTTCTTAGGCAACGGTCCTCCTTAGGTAAGTAGGAAATCTTAGGCCAAGACCGCCTGAGAGTCAATCCGCGCGGGCGGGGTCCGGCAGCGAAACCCCGCCCGCTTTGCAGACCGAGCCGTGTGGACTCCGTCTTGGCGCTCTTGGCGGTTTGCCTGCGTCACGGCGCTATCCGCGGCGACGTTGAAGACATCGGTCCGGATGGCCTGCAGCACGGCCTCGGTCATGCCGCGTTGAGCCTGCACTCGCGCAGCCGCCTGCCCAACTCCTTCTCGCCGTCAAACCGGTCTTTGAGGCTCTTCATATGCGGCTACCAGTATGCGCATGATAAGGATTCTTATCAAGCGCGTCGTGTCGCTCCTTCCTGTAAGCTCTGAATTCTGAATTCACTATCCTCTACTGCCTGGAAATGACACCCCCGTTGGGGGGCTCTCCCCAAGTCTTTGGCAGACTCTTTGCCAAAGCCTCTGCCAGGACCTTTGGCAGGTTCTCCGGCAAAGTCTCTCCCAAGCTCTTTGGTCGAGCCTCTGGCAAGGTCTTTGC
>CAYOCZ010000387.1:0-1141 GCA_964402475.1 uncultured bacterium
GTACGCCACGCGAGCGCCAGCGTGTCCGAGCGACCGATGCTCGCGTCGCGCGACGCGACCTCGACCGGCTCGTCCCCGGCCCGCTGCGCGACCGCTGTCACCGCGACGTCCTGGTCCGGCCCGGTGTTCTCGAACACCACTTCCAGCCTGACCGTATCCCCGGGCTCACACGCGGCCCGGTCGGACGCGACGCTCTTCAGCCGGACCGTGCTCCGCCCGTAGCGCACCTCGAACTCGTGTTCCTTGTAGAACTGCGCCCGCCCGGTCGCGGGCTCGTACCGAAACGGGTACACGAAGATGTGAAGCGCGGGTGATTTCTCGTACCGGGCACTCCACGCGAACTCCTTGCTCGGGAAAAGCTGCTTCAGGGCCGGCGCCGCCGGCCCGAAATCCGGCTGCACCGTCGGCAGATTCAGTCCCGAATCGGTCTTCAACTCGGCGCGGTTCTTCAGCACCACGTCCTGCACGCGCCACCCCGCGGGCAACTCGACCGTCCGGATGAAGTAGGGCACCACCGGTCTGCCATCCTCCTCGACCAGCATCTGCCCGCCCGGTATGGAGACGTGGTCAGCGTTCCCGAACCGCTCGACGACGTAGTCCGGCACCGTCACGCTGACCCTCGTCGGCTGCGCCAGGCACCAGCCGATGCAGAGGACAAGGCAGGCAACTGCTACGTTCTTCCGTGTGGCCCGCATCAGTTCCCCCCGAATTTCGGGTCGCCGTACAAGTTGGTCCCATACAGCATGCGCCTGTCACCCGAGTTTGATGCCTGGGTCACCGACAGGTCGGTCTTCCAGTCGTTCATGATGATGCCCATCCGCCGGTTCGTGTGCCAGTTCTGGACGAACCGGTACGGGTCCCCGACCTCGTCGCGGAACCAGCCCGTGCTTGTCATCTCGGTGTACCCGAAGAACGCGCCCCCGCCCAACTTCAGGTATGCCCGGACGATGCCGTCGCTGCTGCCTTTGAAGTACTCGCCGTTGTAGCAGCCGAAGCTGACGACCACCGGTCGGCGCCCGTGTTTTCTCAGGTCCATCGTGGCGACGTCAGCTGCGCTCAGCGCGTTGAACACGTCCCAGTTGCCGTGCGCCGACCAGAAGCACACGTCGTGCTTGGGCAGGTCCCGGCCGAAGACGTTGTC
>CAYOCZ010000387.1:1241-3477 GCA_964402475.1 uncultured bacterium
GCCCGAAGAGCTGCCGCGGCACGGTGACAATCATGTAGTCGGCGCTTGTCAGCGCCTGGCTCACCAGGGCTGACATCGCCGCGGCCTTGCCCGGGTAGGTCTTGCAGTGCTGGTCATCATTCATCGAGAAACACACCCTGAGCTGGATCCCGATTGCCGCGCCGCCGAACATCATCGGAGCCGGACCGCCCCCTGATGCCTGGTATTTGCCTCCCGATACCTGGTTGTGATGAATGATGGGCACGACCGGGTATCTCAACTGCACCGTGCGCCCCGGTCCGAGGGCCCATGAACCGAGGTCCATCTCGATGGCGCTCGCGAACCCGTTTCCGCCGGAAAGCACCTCGTTGTCAACCGGCAGCCAGTTGAACAGCTCGGGTGGAAGCTGACCGCCGGGCAGGGGCGGCTTTCGTACCTGCGCCTCGTCGATGCACTGGAAGTATCGGCTGCTGTCGGTCACCACGATGTTGCTGAGTGGCGCCGAGCTGTTGTTGACGATTCTCAGCTCGACCCGGTACCAGTTGCCGTACCGCACCACCTCGCGCGTAATGCCGAGCGGACCCTTCACCACAATCTCGGGCCGGACCTTGAGCTTGCTGAATCCCCACTTCTCACTCTCCACCGGCCGGGCGCCGGCGCCGAGCTCGGCGGTGACCTCCCACGCATACCGCTTGCCTTCTTCCAGCTTCCGCGCCGAGGCCGGGTAGCGGAACGAAGTCCCGTTGATGCCCTGCTTCAGGAACCAAGGCCGGTTCGCCCGCAATGCCTCCTCGTTGCTCTGCCCCGGCAGAACCTCTACCAGCTTCAGTGCATAGATCATCCGACCCGTCCCGCCGGGCGGCCGTGTCCACGTGAACGGCGGGTCCTGCTGCAGGTTGTCACCGTCGCGCGGCGAGATGAGCCGCGGCGGGCCCATCGGCTTGACCTCGAACCCGAAGCTGTCGCCGGCGCCGAAGGGTTGCAGCCTAAGTTTGAAACGGTAGTTACCGGCAGGAAGATGGCCGCTGCGAGTCACGAACACCTCGTACCCCCGCGCGGTCTTCGTCTTGTCGACCCTCACGTCCCGGTACTGGTATATCTTGGTCCCGAGCGAGAGCCGGAACGGTTTCGTCGTCGTCTGAAACACCTGGCCGTGCGTCCGCTCGTACACGAAGCCCTCAAACCAGGCGTCGCATACCGTATCCGAGGTCACCCGGGCCTTCCACAGGTCCTCGATGCCGTACCGCCCCGGCGGCGGGTGGGTCAGGTGGACACTCGGCTTGGCCGAAAGCATGACCAACGGAACCAGAGCCACTACGACCCCGAAGATGATCCTGTGCGTCCTCATGAAGTGGCCTCCGCAAAACGCTTCGCCGGCACTTGCGCGCCGGGTTTCAGACCTCACTGATTGCTGCGAACGGTCCGAGAGTCGGTCTCAGGGACCCCCACCTCCCGACTTGACGGCCTCCCGCGGACCTCAGTCTCGGTCAGGGAAGACCTGTCCGGTCCTGCGCTTCCACGGAGCATATTGCCGTGTTCCGCCAAATCCGCAGGCCCGGTCCTCGCCGCAGACATGGTAGCTCGCCGTGAGACGTTGTCAAACGCGATAGGTGCCTCGCCTCGCGTGTGTTTTCGGTTTCCCACGACGGTTCGACTTTCTAGCGGCGAGGATGCGCGCCCGCGCCGACTCGAACAGGCCTTTCACCTCGGCAAGCATGAACTCCCGCTCCTGCGGAGTCGACCGACCTGCGTACGACCTGCGCGCAGCCCTGATAGCACGTCGCCATTCTGGCAGGGCATCGCGGGCCCAGACTGACGCCGCGGCCTTTGAGACAGCCACGTCTCTTGTTTCGTAGCTGTATATCAAACGGCACAGGTTGAGAATGCAGTAGTCCGGATAGTCCCGCAGATGCCTCTCCACGTAGCGGAACTCACCCCTCAGCGCCTTCTCGACCTCGGGCCACGAAGGCTGAGGATAGACCGCTGTCGGGTCAGGCCCGTGGAGCACGATGCACCGCCCGGCTCTGATGTGTTCACAGTGCAAAGCCCAGGCATCATCCGTTGCCCGCTGCCACATCTGGCTCCTGGGGGGCTTGCCTCTGCGGGTGTCTCTCAGGAGTAAGTAGTACCCGTCGAGTTCTCCGCCAAGTGGCGGAAAGCACCGTGAGAGCGACTCGTGCAGCTCCTCCAGGGCGGAGCGCTCGGCCTTTGTCAGTGGCTCATTCAGGATGACGTGGAAGTCGATATCATGCGTCGG
>CAYOCZ010000388.1:0-3477 GCA_964402475.1 uncultured bacterium
GACCGGCGCCAAGAGTGCCGCAGGTGGATTCTTCTTTACCGATGCGCCAGCAACGGCTTCGGAGTATGCGACCGAACTGTCCGGAATGAACCCGAACAGTGCTGTCGGCAAGCTGAAAGCGCGAGCCGAGTCATACGAGCGGATCGCGCAACGGACTCGGACGAACGCAGCTTGGGCGCGTTACGAGAAGGCATACGTGGAGTACGAAAATGCAGAACTGGCCTCCGAGCACGGCCAGGATGCTGCGGTTGTGCCAGCATACTTGAACATCATCAATCCTCTCGTTCACGACTTCGCCGGAAACGAGTACCGCGATGCACAATACTCCGATCTTGTGCAAGAGGCCGCAGACGCTGGGCATGACGGGTTGATTCTGCGGAACACGTTCGATCCGGCGGGAAACACGAAGGAGCAGGTCACTGTCTATGTCGCCTTTGAATCCACGCAGATAAAGTCCTCCCTTGGCAACCGCGGCACGTTCGACCCCGCCGACCCGAGCATCCTGCACCAGCGTAGTTCCGAGCCGCAGGCCTTGCCGCCACGCGACGACGTGTATTCGGAAGTCTCCGAGGACTTCACGGAGCAGGTGCACAAGAAACAGCCATGGACGCGGCTGAACAGCAAGCAAGTCGCCTCGATCTGGCAGCAGTTTACGAAGGACGGCTTTGTCAGAAACACCAAGGCCGTCTACCGCATGGCGCAGACCGTTCAGGAAGCACTCCACAAGATCATCGCAAACTCGCAAATACTTGACGAGATCGACGAAGAGGACCTCGACCGCTGGAATCAATACATCGCTGACGCCAGAGGCAACGGCAGATACTCCCGCGATGGCCTTGGCAGTTTTGCCGCTGCGCTTCGTCGGCTGGAAGCCGCCAAGACGGCCGAGGAACAAGTTGTTGCCATAGATCAGGCACTTGCCATTGCCCACGGTATCGGACCTGCCGCCGACTGGTTCATTGATGGTGGCGTTCGCACGTTGGATAGTCTTCGAGACAGAGGCACGACGCTGCACCAGCAGGACCTCTTCGGCCGCGAAGTCACCAAGGGCATCAAGGGCAAGCAACTTGGGCTCGGCATGGAGGAAGGCCAGCCGTTCAGCGTGCCGCCACCGACCGCCGCGCAGTCCGATCTCGTCAAGGCCCTGATCCCCATCGTGGACAAGGCCAAGAAGAACGATCCCAAGGCCGTGTATCTCGACTTGCTGAAGGCCAAGGGCCGCAAGGCAGTGGACGCCATGCTGTCCAACCCGGCGAACCCTCTGCCCGAGATCGCCGACGCCATCGAGCGGGCCACGCTGGGCGAGCGGCTGTTCCAGGGCAAGGCCATGGGCCAGACGACCATCCTGGCCGACGGGCGGGCCTTCATTCAGGCGTTCAAGGGCGCCAACGAATCAACGCCGATCCACGAGATCATGCACCCGCTGCTGGAGCGCCTGCGCGAGTGGTATCCGCTGGACTTCCAGCATATCGAGCGGTTCTTCGGCATGACCAAGGGCAAGTGGACCCGCGCCGGCAAGGAGCGGTTCACCCGAAGTTGGGAGCGATACCTGCGCGACGGCAAGGCCCCGACCAAGGCGCTGCAACGGGCGTTCGACAAGCTGTCGGCCATGCTCAAGCGGGCCTATGAGACGCTCAAGGACTTCGTGCACCCCAACGGGCAGAAGGAGGCCCACCCGCTGAGCCTCAAGAGCCTGGGGCTCACGAGCGCCGAGTGGAAGGGCGTTACGGCGTTCTTCGACAAGTGGCTCGGCAAGAAGGTCACGACCGAGCGGGCGGCCAGCACGGCGACCAGTGCGGCAGACCGGGCGGGCGTGCTCAAGCAGAACCGGGCGCTTCAGGCCGAGGTCAAGGACGCCATGGCCCGCATGGGCGTCAGCGCGGACGACCTGGCCGAACAGGCGCTCACGATCCCTGAAGGCTTCGACACCTTCTGGACGACGTTCCCCGGCAAGCTCCCGGCCGAGGTATCAGGCCGACTCGCGGGCATTCGCAAGACCGACCGCGGCCTGTGGCTGCGCCTCAACAAGATCATCAAGGCCAACGTCAACCAGGCCGAGGGCGAGGACTTTGCCAGCCGGATCGGATACGACAAGTGGTGGGAGGGCGTCGAGGTCATTGCCGGTGGAGCCAAGGGCCTGTCCGCGTCCGCCATGGAGGAAGGCCGCCGCACGGCAATCGAGACCTACGACCCGGAGACGGCGGCCAGGATCGAGATGCTCCAGGAAGACCGCGACCTGCCGTTCGATGACCTTGCGGCCGAGATTGCCACCCGCGCCGAGCGGATCGCAGCCGAGCACGGCATGGGCAGCATGGAAGACCTGATCGGGCCGGAGGAAGACCTGTCCGTCAGCGACACGGGCGAGGTGCTCCTGCAGAAGCGGTTCCCGGGCATGGAGGAGCCAGCCGAGCAGGAGAACCTCACCAGCATCAAGAACGCCGCCGTCGACGAAATGTCGGACGCCATGGGCGTTCCGCACCCACGGCACGGAGAAGTGCGGGCGTTCGAGACGCTGTTGGGCAAGGCTCGGCAGAAACTCCAGTCCAAGCCCGGCGCTGGCATGGAGTTGGCCGACGAGATCAACACGGCGCCACGGGCGCTCCAGGTGGACGAGGCGGCGCTGCTGATCGCCCACCAGCGGGCGCTGAAGAACGAGGGCGACGCGGCGGCGGCCCGGTACATCGACGCCATCACCGCCGGAGACCAGGACACGGCGGCGGCGGCGTCCAAGACCATGCGGCGGGCGTTCGACGCGATGGAGCAGGTCAATTCGGCCGTGACCATCGGAGGCACGGACAACGCCGTCGCTCTGGCCATCCGCAGGATCGCCGTGGCCGACGATTGGACGCTGGCGAAGATGGAGAGCCGGGCGGCCGTCGCCAAGGGCGGGGAACTCACCGAAACCGAGCGGGGCGAGATCGGAAAGCTCCACGAGGAACTCGCGGCCCTCAACTCGAAATTCGCCCTTCTCGGCGCCGAACTGGACCGCAGGAACGCCGAGGCCGAAAGCCGCGAGCAGCATATCCGCATCATCAAGCAGGCCCACACGGAGGCCCTGGCCACCAAGGGCGAGCAGCTCCGGGCGGAGCAGGCCGCGCGCCGGTTCGCCGTCGAGCAGGCCAAGACGGCAAAGGTCGAAGGCAAGGCCGCGCCGCCGCGCAAGGCCGGGCCGAGACTCGGCCAGCGGAACCGCCTGTTCCCACGCAAGGCCATGGACAACGCCCTGTCGCAGTTCGAGGCGCTGTTGGCCGGAACGCAGCCGGAGCGAGAGGGCGGCAAGAGTCTCAGCCAGCGGCGGCAGGTGCTCCGCCAGGAGGCACCGCAACCCGGCGACGTGCTGGACATTCTGGCTCCGCACGGAGCGGGACTGATCGAGGCCGGGCTGCGAGACTTCGGCAAGTGGTCCCAGCAGATGCTCGCCGACACCAACGGCGCGGCCCAGCCCTACCTCGACGCGCTTTGGGAGCGGTCCAGGAC
>CAYOCZ010000389.1:0-3470 GCA_964402475.1 uncultured bacterium
GTCCCCGTCCAGGAACAGCACGCCGCGAACCACAGTCGGCAGCCGGTTCGCTGTCCGAACTCCCAAGTTCGGCGTTTCCGCGATGCCCGAACTAGCGCGCCGGCCCGTGATCCGAACGTCGTCGATGTACGAGCCCGCGAAGACAACGCTGCCGTCGGACCGGAACCTGAACCTCAACCGCACAGTGTCTCCCAGGTACTGAGCGAGGTCGAGAAACACGTGGTGCCAGCCGCCGGTCGATGGTATCTCCGGGTCCTCGTTCACTCCGCCCATTCCGCTGGTCAGTTGGTCGAACGTCGTTCCGTCGCCGGAGATCTCGACCCAGACCGGGTCGAACGCGTACAGATCCTGAACCGAGTTCCAAATCCAGAAGCTTAGATTGGCGCTGGCGAGCTGTGAGAGGTCGATCCGCGGTGACTGCAACCAGCAGTCATCGTTGTTCGCGTACGGCCCATCTAGGTTGGTGCCCCAGCAGTTCAGGCCCGAATGCGCACTTGCCGGCCCATAGGTTGGCACGCCCAGTTCCCACTCGTCCTGGTTCCCGCCGTGGGTCCACCCGGCCGGACCATTCTCGAAGTCCTCGGAGAAGAACGTCTCGCCCGGCGCCGGATTGACGTTCTCATAGTCAATCAGCGCCTCCTGCATTTCGGTGATGTAACCCGGCAGGTCGCTGGCCTGGATGCGGGCCAGGGCATCCGTCTGATGGCTCAGCCCGGACGTGAAAGCGGCATACTCGGCCGGGGTCAGGCGAATGCCGGAGTATGCGGAGTAGTAGTTGAAGACCCAGTCGGTCAGCGCAATCGCGTAGTCAACCCGCTCGGTCGAGTCGCTGAGCGTGAGGACGGCGAAGGCACTGTGACCAATCCACCCGCCAGTGCAAGCGGAATCCGATGAGTGCCACTCGCCTTCGACGGCGTACGGGAACCAGACCGGGTACTCGTCGCTCGGATCGCAGGCTCGAACCACCAACCGGTCCTGTGGCGGCATCGGGTTTTCTCCGGTAGTGCTCTCCATCTTCACCCAGCCATGGCCTGGAACGTAGTAGTCGATGATCCAGTGCATCCAGTAGTCCGTCGCAACTAACGCGCTCACCAGTACGCGGGCCGGAATACCATTGGCCCGGAGCAGCGCCGCCGCGGCATGGGCGTGCCCGGTACAAGCGTTACCCCAGGTGAGTGCGTGCACAGCGTCGCATGAGTAAGGCTGGTGCGGGGATGACGACGGGATGCGGGAGCAGAAGCTGCTGACGTCTTCGGCCAGCTTCATCAGGTTGGTGGTGGTATCGCGCAGCGAGTCGGCCGTGAACTGAACGATCGGAGCGGAAAGCTGGCAGCAGTCGGTTTCTTCCAGCCAGGGCTTGACCGAATCCGGCAACTGGTCTGGAGTCGGTATCGGTACGTACGAAGGTATATCCGAGTACGAATTCTCCTTGACCAGGACCCAGGCCGTCCAGTCGAGCACGGCGCTGTCGGCGCGAGCCATTCGAGCCGCAACCAGAAGATTCGGCCGGTCCTCGGCCAGGAAGCGGTAGTCGATCATTTGCGGACAGGTTACCTCAAGCAGCACCGGCGTCTGTTCGTGAAAAGGTATCGGTACTTGGAAGTACGACTGGTAGGTATCACAGACCGCACGACCGTACACCCAGACTGTGCCGGTCACCTTGCGCAGGTAGAGCGAGAGTTGGCCGTCGTCCGATGCCGGATTCCCTTCCTCGCCGGGCTGCGCTACCCCCCGCGCGGTTCTGATCGCATCTCTTTCGGGAAGCGCGCCAACGGGCCCAGACCGCGGACCCCGGCCCGCCGGAGCCGGAGGACACCCGGCGGCCATGTCCACGATCCGCGCGTGGACGGCGCAGAACACCAAGGCAGCCAGCAATATCGGTTTAATCTTCACAAGTCCTCCTGTGCCTTCGTCGTCACTTCGTCAGGACGACTTTCCGAACACAAGCTATCGGTCTTCCGTCTACGGCCTCCGGTCCTCGAACGAAGTAAACGCCCGGGCACAACCGAGACACGTCATTCGTGCCGGGCTTGAGCCTCATTACCTTCCGGCCCGCGATGTCGAGTAGCACTGCCCGGTCTCCGGTCTCCGGTCTTCGGTCGCCCGGCAGAAACAGCACCCCGCGGACGATTGTTGGCTCCAGCTTAAAGCTTGCGGCTTGCGGCCTGGGGCTCTCCTCGACTCCGACGGCGAGTCCTATCCGGTATACCGGGTATACTTCGAGATTGCCGGCAAAGGGTGTGCCCAGGCCGAGGTTGTTGCTGGTCGCAGCCTGGTCTTCGAGCGGCACGCAGCAGACGAAGTTCTCGCCCGCAATCAGCGAGTCCGTGCCCCAGTTGTAGGTCCACGTGATGGAGTCGGTCCCGGCGCCGGAGGTGACGGTCGCCCATCCCCATGCCGTCTGCGCGGTGTTCAGCCGGTTGCACACTCCCATCATCGCGGTCCGGCCGGGTGTCCAGCGATTCACCCCTTTGCCGGTCAGGGTCGGGCGACCGAACGAAGTCGTATCACCCGGCAGCCGGTCGAATGCTGCATGCACCTTGGTATCGTTGGTCGGCGCGTCCGTAATCACTGTCACATTGTCGCTGTTCCGGTTCGCGACGTAGATTCTGTTCGTGACCGGGTTTACAGCCACCGCGGATGGAGTCGTGCCTGCGGCCACCAGAATTGTGGAGTTGGTCGCGCCGTCAATCACCGTCACATTGTCGCTGCCCCGGTTCGCGACGTAGATCCTGTTCCTGACCAGGTTCACCGCAACGGCAGAGGGCTGCATTCCCGAGGCAATGGTAGTCGTGTTGTTGGTCGCGCCGTCGATTACCGTTACAGTGTGGCTGCCGTAGTTCGCGACGTAGACCTTGTTCGTGACCAGGTTCACGGCCACGGCAAAGGGGCTCGCGCCGGCAGACACCAGAGTCGTGGCGTTGGTCGCGCCGTCGATTGCCGTCACATTGGCGCTGCCGTAGTTCGCGACGTAAATCCTGTCCGTGACCGGGTTCACCGCAACCGCCCCGGGGCTGAAGCCTGTTGTCACCAGAGTCGTGTCATTGGTCGCGCCGTCTATCACCGTCACATTGTCGCTGCCGCTGTTCGTGACGTAGATCCGGTTCGTGACCGGGTTCACCGCCACGGCAGTGGGGGACGAGCCCGCGGGCACCAGAGTCGTGCTGTCGTTGGCGCCATCAATCACCGTCACATTGTCGCTGCCGCTGTTCGTGACGTAAATCCGGTTCGTGACCGGGTTCACCGCTATGGCCGTTGGGGACGAGCCTGCGGGCACCGTTGTCGTGTCATTGGTCGCGCCGTCGATTACCGTCACATTGGCGCTGCCGCTATTCGCGACATAGATCTTGTCAGTAACCGGGTCAACAACAACGCTCGCGGGGGTTGTGCCTGCGGCCACCATGGTTGTATCGTTGGTTGCGCCGTCGACTACCGTCACGTTGTTGCTGGTCTGGTTCGCGATGTAGATC
>CAYOCZ010000390.1:0-3459 GCA_964402475.1 uncultured bacterium
CCTAATAGGTGACTGCCCTCATTTCCCCTAATCAATGGTCGGTATGGGCACGGGGGCGAACTCGGAAGAACAACGGTCACCGCACCTCCTTCAAGGACGGCCCCCGTCTATGGCTGGATTCTCGGAATCAGAATGGCGGTTGTCAATTCCCCCAGAAACGGATATGGGGACCGAGGGAACAGGTGCAGTAGAGACGCACTGTACCACGGGGCACCGGGGCCAGGTCACAGCGTAGAAGTGAGAAGGTAGAATGCAGAAGTGCGGGGGCCGACAACTGCGACCTGGTGGCTGGATTACGACCTTGGGCGCGAACGCGCCACACTCGCGCCCGGAGGCGCGGCTACCTGCCCAGCTTCCGGATACGTTCCTGCCGGCGGACCAGCAGGTAGATCAACGCGCCGAGCCAATACGTGAACACGATGACGAGCGCCCAGATTAGCCGGTTGTTGCCCTCGTCGGTCTCGCGGGTCAGGACCTCGACCAGCATCCATATCCAGAGCCCCAGCCCGGAGAGCGCCAGCGTGACGCCGACCAGAGAAATCACCAGCCAGATCCAGCCGAACGTGCCCGCAGCGAGGATTGAACCGCACGAGTCGTGCATTGACCTAGGATACCGGCCGGACCCGGTCAGTCAAGCCCACGGACCGTGCGGTGGTCCGGGCTGGTGCCCGGTGTTCACCCAGCGCGAGGAATGTCCGCTACTGCCCGGGATGAAGCGGGCTTGCCTGGCTATCGACCAAGCACGCCGAGTGGCTGAAGGTCCTGCGGATGAGTCTTCACCAACTCCAGGTTGGCCGGCGGCAAAGCCGCGCATGCTCCCTTCAGGATTTGGAAGTTTGCGTATATCTCCTTGCCGGACTCGGTCGTGTCCTGCTTCATCTGCGCAGTCTGCTCGGGCCCCAATCTCTGAATGCTGAGAGCCGCCGATGCGACAAAGACCTTGTACAACGTAGCCCGGAACGCGCCCCAATCAGAACCGAACGCTTTGAGCGACTCTCCCATACCGGGGACCTCCATGCCTTCGACCAGCGCGGTAAGCGAGGCAACCGGATCTGCGTCCGGCGGTGGGGGAGTGGGTGTCCACTTCGCTGCCTTCAGCGCGGACCTGAATGTCGGCAGGCTCTTCACGAACTGCGCGACTTCGGCTTCGGTCAGCGTACTGCAGGCCACGGCCGGGAACGTTATGGTCGCCGCCGACTCCTCCGGGCTGCTCTTGGGCCCGCAGGCAACGCCGGTCAGCATCACAAGTACGGCAAGCGAAACTGCTGCTCTCATCTGGTTTGTCCTTTCAGTTGGCGGGAAGCATACGGCAGCGCCGCCCGGAGTCAAATCGGCGGACGCGTCAGGAATCGCTCACCGCGTCACCGGGGTCTTCGCCTCCTTGACATGCTTCGCGATTGGGTTTAGCAAAGCGTCCCCGAAACTCGGGGACACATCCGCGATGCGCTCATCGCGTCGCTCTGTGGACGTGTCCCCTCCTCAGGACTGCCCGTTGCTTTCCGCAGGAGTCTGGGGTGAACTAATGGAGACGGACGTCAAGTCCGAGTCCGGAGAGCCTCGGCTCGGTCTACTTCCTCGATATTTCCCAGCTGGTCGAGAATGTTGGCCCGGCCGGGCGCACGGACTACCTTGTCGACCTTCACAGCACCGGGCAGGGCTCCAAGCATGAAGTGCATCTGCAACAGTCGCGGGAGCAACTTGTAGCGCCAGCCGGCTTCCGGCTGTCCGCCATCTGCCAGCTTGGTGTAGAAGTCCAGCATCGAAAATTCCTTGTCTTCGCACAACGACTGGAACTTGTCCAGCCCGACGAAGCGCGAATCGGTCATCAACTGGACTGCTCGATAGTACCAGGCGTGGAACCGGATCGCCTCGGTGTACCAATTGTGTCCGCTCTGGGGCAGGACGACCGCTTCGTCCTCAAAGGTCGCGCGCAGGCTCAGCGCAATCTTCTGAAGGTCGTCGGAATCCCTCGTCAGACCGTCTTGTGACGACATCGCACCTCCTTCACGCACCGCCTGATGCGTACTGTCGACTCGCGAACTGCCGGCTCAACTGAACGGCAGCTCCCCCTGCGATCGACAACCACCGCATCATCCACGGTTGAATTCTAGTCCCGCTCGCGAGTTTGTCAACCCCCGCCTTGACCCCAAGGAAGTTCGGGTGCACGTGCGGAAAACGGGGACGGTACCGCGCCGCTCGTTTCGACGGTGCCCCGGGCACACATCCGCGATGCGTTCATCGCGTCGCTCTGTGGACGTGTCCCCTCCTCCGAGGCCCCGGCGAAACCTCGTGGATGTCGCAGAACGGCAGCGGGAGGAGCGCTTGGCTCCTCCCGCCGAAGTCACACTGCGCGAGGCTATTGTGCCGTCTGTATCCGGTATGGCAGTAGCCAGCCGCTGTAGTCGTAGGGCGCGTCCCGGTCCATCAGCGTGCCCTTGGTCATCAGGTCGAAGATGGCGAACCTGAACCCCGGGATCATCTGCGCGTTCCAGGTGCCGGTGAAGACGCCGCTCCCCGTGTCTTCGAACGACAACCTGACGAACGCCGTGCCCCAGAACGCATGGAGCCATCCATACCCGTCGGTCGCGTTGGTGTAGAGCGTGATATCCAGCTGCTCGCCGGGTGTGAACGCGACCAGGCTGTCAACGTGGTAGTAGGCAGCAAGCGGATCGACGATCAGTATGTCGCGCAGCGAGCTGTGGATCTTCAGCGAGTCGATCCGCACCGTGTTTGTGGTCTCGGACTGGCCGAACGCCAGAGAGATCCTGTTCAACTTCCATCCCCGGTACGCGGCCGTATCACTGCCCTCACGCTTGAAGATTCCGTTGATCTGCGTCGCCTCCTGCAGCGATTTCGTCCATTTGACTGCCGTCGTGTCGCTGGTCATGATCCAGTGGAATATCTCACCGTAGTTGTGCTGGTGCCAGCCGACCCAGGCCGAATCGCCGTGGACCTCGACGTCGATAGTCGCAGCCGAGTCGTGCGTCTGCGGACCGCGCCACCACGCACCCATGGTGGTATCGTCAGCAGCCAGGCTGTTCTCGGACGAGTCGCCGGCAGTGCCGGATGTGAAGTGGGCGGGGTCCCCCTTCACCAGGGCCCGTATCGCGTCCTCGTCGGTTTCGAAGTCCTGCTTCTGGCAGGCGACAAAGCAGGTCGCCGCGAACACGATCGTCAGGATCAGTACCGGTGCTTTGCGCATCGTTCGCTCCTTTTGTGTCTCGGTCCTGGCAACAGTATCGGCGAGCTCCGACGACGTGTCAAGGCCGGCGATGGGCTGCATCGTAACCGGCCAGCGCTCGGATGTTCCGAAGCCGTCAGCCGATAGCTGTCTGCCCCGCGCCAATGCGGACAGCGCCCCCGGAACGCCCGGCGCGTCAGCGCCGCGCGCGGCCGCGCTTCTATCCCGGCCGCGCGAGCCAGTCGAGCGCCTCGGCCACGCTCATCACGGGTATGTGA
>CAYOCZ010000391.1:0-3450 GCA_964402475.1 uncultured bacterium
ACGTCGACACGGTCAGCGGGCGGGCTGAAATCGAGAGCTGGTTCCAGCTCATCCCGAACCTGCGCCTGATAGAGCACTACTAGAGTAGCGAAACGTCGGAACCGCAGCCGGCAGGAGCGCTTCACTCCTGCCGGCCTGTATGTAGTGTGGCTGCGGCGCGAACGTACGAGGTACGGTGAGGAACTGCTCTAGCAGTCCGAGGCGGTTGGGAGCGAGCGGGCTAGGGCTGGACCGTGGTGTAGAAGGCTTGGCGTCCTCTGAACGCTCGCAGCAGCAGCGGTCGCTTCGTACCTGCCATCACCTTCTCGATGCGTTCAAAGTCCGCCACGTTGCGTACCGGTGCAAGGTTGATCTCGATTATTATGTCGCCGGGCCGGAGTCCAGCTTCCGCACCGGCGCCACCTTCGACTTCGGTGATGACGATTCCCTCGCCCATCTCATCGGAACGAGGCTCGGCTACGCGGCCGTCCTTCACCACAAGTCCAAGCCAGTGCTTGGTCATCAGAGCTGTCGGGCTCGGCTGGGCCGGAACGACCCATGACCCTAGCTTGACCGTCCGGACCCTGTCCGTACCGCTTCTGGTGGGTATGCCAAACGTGACTGTCGTGCCCGGGCTGCGACCGGCCACCTCGCTCTGGAACCAACGCACATCCGGAATCGGCTTGCCGTCCAAATATGCTATCACATAGCCCGGCCGGATTCCCGCTCTAGCTGCAGGCCCACCTGGGTCAACCGACGCGACCAGCACGCCACTTCGCGGCCTCGCGCCAATCGCCTTGCCGATTGCTTCAGTTATCGCCTGGGTCGACATGCCGACGTAGCCCCGGATGACCTTGCCGTTCCGGATGAGCTGCTCGGCGA
This sequence comes from uncultured bacterium, assembly GCA_964402475.1. Lineage (GTDB taxonomy): Bacteria > Hydrothermota > Tepidihabitantia > Tepidihabitantales > Tepidihabitantaceae > UBA2258. The sequence goes on from CAYOCZ010000391.1 coordinate 862, forward strand.
CTGCCTTCGCCAGGTTGATGGGTGTGGAGAACCCAATGCCGGTAGGACCGGAGCGCGTCGTGCGGATGAAGCTGTTGACACCAACGACCTTGCCCTGTTCATCAACCAGCGGCCCGCCGGAGTTGCCCGGATTGACGAGCGCGTCGGTCTGAATGAAGTCCTGAAAGTCAGGACCGGAAGACTTGGGCTGGCCCCAGCGCGACAGTCCGCTCACGATACCTGCAGTTGCGGTGCCTTCGAGCCCGAACGGGCTACCCATCGCCATCACCGGTTGTCCGACCTCGAGTTCAGCAGAGTTCCCGAGCGCGGCCGGCGTGAACCTCTTTGTGGCCGTTACCCGGATAACCGCAAGGTCGGTAACCGGGTCCTGCCCGACAACCGACACCTCGCTGCCGCCGAACGTCTTGCCGTCGGAGAACTTCACGGTCACGCAGCCATACTCGGCTACAACGTGATTGCAGGTCAGGATGTGGCCGAGCGTGTCGATGACGAAGCCGCTGCCCAGCACCCGGTTCTGCAGAACCGCCGGGCCACTTGAATCGGCGGTCGGCTCGACCTTTTCAGTGATGATGCTCACGAGCGACGGCCGCACCGCGTCCGCCGCAGGCACGAAGTTGACCTGTGCGACCGCTGCGCCCGCAAGTACCAGCGCCCACGCAACTGTCTTCATCGTCGTTCTCCCCAGTCCCTAGTCCCCAGCCCCTCGCCCCTATCCTTTGGCCGCGGCCTTTCCGATTTGGAATCCTGCCTCGAGGCACTTGACGTTCACCGGAATTACCTTGGCCTTCTTCTGGAACTCGTGCTTGGTCATCTCGACCACGGCGTCGAAGGGTACGAGGCCGGTCGCCCCGACATAGGCCCCGAGCATAACCATGTTCGCGGCCTTGCCCGTTCCCGCGTCGATGGCAATCTGGTTGGCAGGCACCTCGACCACCACGACGTCCTTGCGGTCCGGTCGGATCGTGATGAGCGACGTATTGACGACCGCGAATCCTCCGCCCTTCTGGGCCGGGCAGAAACGCTCAAGCGAAGGCCGATTCATCACGACCGCGTCCCGCGGGCTGGATACAATCGGCGACGCAATCGGCGCGTCGGCGATGATGACCGTGCAGTTGGCCGTGCCACCGCGCATCTCCGGGCCGTAGGACGGCAGCCAGACGACCTCCTTACCCAGGGTCATGCCGACCTCGGCAAGGAGCTTGCCCGCGAGCATCACGCCCTGGCCGCCGAACCCGGCGAATACCGCCTCGACCTGCATCTCACGCCTCCTTTGCCGGCTCAGCAGCCGTTTGGATATTGACCTCGGGCGCCTCCTCGAACTTCTTGAAGTTCTGTACGGGGTAGTAGGGCACCATGTGCTCCTGCAGCCACTTGGTTGCTTCGAATGGGGTCATTCCCCAGTTGGTCGGGCAGGTGGAGAGGACTTCCACGAAGGTGAAGCACTTGTTGTCGCGTTGCAGCTCGAAGGCGGTCTTGAGCACGCGCCTCGCCTTCACAACCTGCTGCGGCGTGTGGACCGCGACGCGCTCGATGAAGCCGGGCGTGCGCAGGCTGGTTAGCAGCTCGCACATCCGGATCGGGTAGCCGACGTCATCGACGTCCCGTCCCTTGGGGCTCGTGGTCGTGACCTGGCCGGGCATTGTTGTCGGCGCCATCTGGCCGCCGGTCATACCATATACAGCGTTATTTATGAAGACAACCGTGAACTTCTCTCCCCGGTTGGCCGCGTGGATAATCTCGGCCATGCCGATGGACGCTAGGTCGCCGTCGCCCTGGTAGGTGAAGCAGATAAGGTCCGGCCGCGCCCGCTTGATGCCAGTGGCCAGGGCCGGGGCCCGGCCGTGGGCCGCCTGCTGGAAGTCCATGTTGAAGTAGTTGAACGCCAGAACCGAGCACCCGACCGGCGCGATGCCCACAGTCTTCTCGCGCAGGCCCAGTTCGTCGATGACCTCGGCAATGAGCCGATGGGCGATGCCGTGGGTGCAGCCCGGGCAATAGTGGGTGACTACGTCGGCAAGAGCTTCGGGTCGCTTGAACAGGGTCTTCACGACTTGCCTCCTTCCAGCCGGGACTTGACCGCGTCGACGACTTCCTCCGGAGACGGCACGATGCCGCCGGACCGGCCGAAGAAGTAGACCGGCTTCTCGTGTCCCATCGCGCAGTGCACGTCTTCGACCATCTGCCCCATCGACATCTCGACCGACAGCAGGAACTCGGCCTTGCGTCCGAGCTCCAGCACCTTCGCTTCCGGGAACGGGAAGAGGGATATCGGACGGAGCAGCGCGACTGGAATCCCCTCGGCGTCCAGCTTCTCTATCGCAGTCTTGCAGATTCGGGCGGTCGTGCCGTAGGCCACCAGCAGCACTCGGTAAGGCTTGTCGGTGTTGTACTCCTCGAACCGTACCTCCTCGCGCTTCATCTTCTCGTACTTGGCGGCCAGTACGTTGTTGAGACGTTCCTCGGCCTTCGGGTCGAGGTACAGCGAATTGACCACGTTGGGCTTGCGGCCCTTGGCGCCGGTCGTCGCCCAGTCCTTGGGCGGCAGCGGCGGGAACTTCGGCTCCTTGAATTCGACCGGTTCCATCATCT
>CAYOCZ010000392.1:0-3450 GCA_964402475.1 uncultured bacterium
GGCCTTGCGTTTGGGAGCGGGCATTGCGCCCAAGGCGTCGATTACCGCGGCGAGCGTGGCCTTCGGGTCGATCTTGAGCTGCGTGGATTCGTGCTTGGGCTCGGCTGCCGGTTCGGGCGTGGGTTCAATGGCCTCTTGGGGGGCGAGCTCCGTTGGCAGTTCTTCCACCGTGTCCGCGTCCTGCGTCGGTTCGTCGGCAGGTGCCTCGTCTGGCTTGGGATCGAAGCCCAGCCCGGTCACGATCTTGGACTTCAACGCATCGTCGGTCTCCCACTTCGCGTAGGCGGCGAGCGTGCCGAGCCATACGTCGGGCTGCAGCATGTGCGCCAGACGTTGCACCGTCGTGCCGCGAGCGGCGTCCGTTTTCAGCAGCGCGAGCGAGGGCCTGCCTTTCTTGGGGTCGACCTCAACTTCGCCCGCGTCCAGGAGCCACTGACAGAAGCGGTCGTACTGCACACCCGCGCCCTCCAGCCGGCCCTTGATGTTTGCAACCAGTTCGGGGATCGTCGGGTTGTTGGGTAGGTCCGCGGGATTCTGGAGATCAATCGGTTCCGCGTCGATAATTGGTCGTCCGTCGTGGCTGCGGACGATGTCGCCCTCAGCGTCCACACGTGCTCCCAACTCCTCGGGCGAGCGCAGCCCAACGCCTTCGACCTCGGGACAGTTCTCCCGCAGCATCCCACCGACTGCCCGCCAGACCAGCATGATCTTGGGCATGGTCCGCCAGTTGTATTTTGATGTCAGCGGGATAGTTTGGCCCTTCTCTTTGGTCTGCATTTTGGACGCATCGTCCATGCTGAACTCGAATTCGATCCAGCCGGAGGGGAGTGCGTTTCCATCGGCGTCTTTGACGGACGGCAGGCCCGTCCACTCCGCGCGGGTCATGCGAATGCGACAGCATTTCTCCGAACGCTCTACGAATTGGTGGATGAACCCAGGCACGACCTGATAGGCGCGGGCGAGAAGCGCGCGTGGCTTGATGGCGGGTGTCTGATAGATCACGTCGATAGACCTGAGCGATTGCATCATGCCCATGCCGAGTTCACGGCCGGTAAGCATGATTGCGACCGCTTGCTGCGGCGTGGTGATGCTCTGTGGGAGAAAGTTGGACGCCACAAGCTGCGTAGCAATCTCGACCAGTTCGCGCATGGTCGTCGCCTCTTTCAGTTGCGGCACCCCTGGCTGCTCAGTTCGGGCTGGTAGCGTAGGCATGTTCTCAGGCATTCAGATATCCTTTCGTGGTGAAACGGGTTGGCCTGCCGTTCCCGATTATGCTCGCCGCAGCAACGGGGCGGGTGGAACGGAACTGTCACGACGATCTCCCGGCCTCTCGGCACGACAGGCCAGCCCAGGGTGTCAGAACAGTAGGTCTTTCCCCTTGCCCTTCTGCCGTGCGGTCGCGGCCTTTGCCTTATCCGCGGCAGCGTCCAGGGCAGGGTCGGGGTCGATGGTCTTGACGCTCAGCTCGCCGCCAGCGGGCGACACCTGTGTCACCCAGTACTGGCAGTCGTCGCCTTCGGTCGCGGCGAGGAACTCCGCAAACGCGGCCTCGCTCAGGGCCTCGATTCCGTCAATGCAGATGATCCCGCTAGGCGTAGTCGCCCGGGCAATCTGGAGTCCGAGCATGATCTGCTCCCGGCCGCAGAGCGTTGCGCCCGGTTTCGCGGGTCCGTCCGGCTCAGTCTGCCAGGTGATGTCGTTGTCTGCAAGGCCGAGGCCTTCGATGGGTAGGGCGGCGCGGGCGAGTAGCTCGGCGGGTGCGGCGCGGAGTCGCTTCACCACATCGTCCAGGGCCGCGGCCTCCTTGGCCTTGGGCGTGATGGATACGGCGACCCGTGCCCAGTTGAGTTCCGCGGCGGCGAGTCGTTCGGTCTGGCGCAGTTCGGCAGCGCGGGCCGATGGGTCCTCCGCAGTCACGTCATCCGCTTGGGCGAGCAGTGCTGTCAGGCGGGCGACTTCCACCCCTGCCGCCTCCGCGGCTTCCTTCTCTCGCGCCGCGTGACTGTGCATATCTTCGGCTTGCTCGCGTTCGCGACTTCGCCCTCGGCTTCCACACGCAGACCTGCGGCGGTTTCTTGGAGGCGTTCCAAGTCCGCGAGTTCTGCGCGTAGGGCCGTCATGCGTTTCTCGTGTTGCGGCCCGAATGCGGCGAGAGCCTGGGCTTCACATTCCGCGGCGGCGGCTTCGGATGCCGTGACGTCCGTTTCGGCCTCCATCGCGCAGTCCGTGATCCGTTGGCGTTCGGCATCGTGCGTAGCAGCGGCTCGTTCCGCGACGGTCTTGTCCGCCCGGTACTGGGCGAAGGCCTCTACGGACTCCCGCCGCTCTCCCGCCGCGGCCTCGTAATCCTCGACGGCCTGTCGGGCAGTGGCACCTGCGGCCTCCGCCTCCTCGACGGTTGGCGGTTCGTCTCGTTCGCTGTCTGGCGGTCGGGCCGCGGTCACGCCGGCCTTGGCATCGACGACCGCCTTGTTCGCGGCGCGCCGTCGCTCGACCATCACCTTTTCGGCCTGCTCCAGAATCACGAGCGGGTGCATGTCCGCACCCTCTTCCTGTACGGCCTTGATCTGCTCGTCGTCCAGACCCCAGGCCCGCCAGTCGGCTTCGGTCGCCTCGACGTGTGCGAGGCCCAGCACGATCTCTCGGCGGGCCGCGCCGTCAGAGGCGAGGAACAGGGCGAGCGGATTGAAGCACCCGTCGCCGAGCAGGCTGCTCAGATACGACTGAGGACTCGCGAGCTTCGCGCCGTCCGCGGTCGTTACGCTCACGCTGCCGCGGCCCTTTGCGCCTGCGGACCTGGAGATGGTTCTGCGTACGGTCGTGGCGTCATCGAGGCGGACCATCACGGTTGCCCGCTCCTCTCCGACGGTGATCGTCTCGGGGCCGGCCCCGCGGAAGGCGGCTTGGATTGCGCGCAGGATCGCGGTCTTGCCCGCGCCGTTGTCGCCCGTCGCGACTTGTACGCGGCCCAGGTGGTCAAGGGTCTTGTCTCGCAAACTCAGCCAGTTGCTGAGGCTCAGCTCGGCGATTCGCATGGCTCACTCCTCTCGTGTGGGATTCCGTCTGCGTCCAGGGCCACGGTCACGGCGTGGCGTACGTAGGCCGACCGGCTGATTGCACGGCGTCGCGCAGCCGCGTCGATCTGGTCCAGCAACGATTGCGGGGCCATCACCATGATTCGTTTTTCCATCTTCTCTCGGGGCACTCGTCTCACCTCCTCTCGATATGGTTGCGGCTGGGCTCCGCTCGTCTCAGAGCGGTCGCCATGTCGGGACAGTCCAAGAGCGCCGGCGCGGGGCTTTCACCCGCGATGCTGCTCGTGGCAGCCGGCGCAACGGGCAGCTTACCGTCGCCCGTTCATCGCATCGTCAAGCGTGCTGATCTCTTGCGGCTTTGGCCCATGGGTCGAAGCCGAGTTCGCCCTTGACCTTCTCGGGGTCCACGCTGATC
>CAYOCZ010000393.1:0-3440 GCA_964402475.1 uncultured bacterium
CTCGCCCGATTGTCGAGTACGGGAACAAGAACTCGGTTACCGACGCCGGCGTCGGGACGATGGACCTCGATTCGTGCTTCCGCGGTGCGCGGCTGAACGTGCTCACAAACCTCGCCGGAATCAAGGACGAGGCGTGGGTTGCGGCGAAGCGCGAGACGATGGACGAGATGGCGTCGGAGATGGACGCGCTCGTCAAGGCGTACCTCGATACGGTCGCGAAGCGGATGGCATGATGGCACAATGGCCAATTGCCGGTTCGCAGCCACGGGAGAATTGACGAAGTCCGAAACCGGCCCTGCCCGACCTTTGGCTATTCGGGATTGGGAATTCGATGGTCATTGAGGCTTGGGCCCTGGTCGTTGGTCACCGTTGTCTTGCCCCCTGAGTTGAAACAGCTCTGATGGGACGCAGCGAACAGGCAGACGTGGCCGGCGCTGGTCTCATCGACCTTCACGCCCATACCGTCTTCTCCGACGGCCTGTTCACGCCCGAGGAACTCGTCGCCGAGGCGGTCCGGATCAAGCTGACCGCGGTCGCGATTACCGACCACGACGCAGTCGGCGGCATCGACCGCGCCGTGGCCGCGGGTCGGCAGCTCCAGGTCGAGGTCGTGCCCGGCGTCGAGATGAGCTGCAATGCCAAAGGCGTCGACGTCCACGTCCTTGCCTACTACATCGACTACCAGCAGCCGGCGGTGCAGGAATTCTTTGAGCTGGTGCGGCGGAAGCGGGCCGAGCGGGCCGAGAAGATGGTGACGAAGATGAAAGAGCTGGGCGTCGACATCTCGCTGGACCGGGTACGCGCGCTCGCGCAGGGTGCGGCAACCGGCCGGCCGCACGTGGCGCAGGCCCTGGTTGAGGCCGGCGCGGTCCGGAACGTGGACGAGGCCTTTCAGCGCTACATCGGGTACGAAGGCCCGGCGTACTTTCCCAAGATGCAACTGACTCCGGCGGAGGCGATGGATTTCATCCACCGGCACGGCGGGGTGGCGGTCGTGGCGCACCCGGGGACCTATCACAACGACGGTGCGCTCTACTCGGCGATCTCGGCCGGTGCCGATGGCGTCGAGGTCTGGCACCCGGACCACGCCTCCCGTAACATCGACCACTACCGCGAGGTCGCGACCAAGAATGGCCTCCTGATGACCGGCGGCTCGGACTGCCACGGCGGCAGGAAACAGGGCAGGGTTTACCTCGGCTCGGTCACAGTCCCATACTCCTGCCTGCAGGCGGTCAAGAACCTGCGCGAGAAGCGCAGCAGAGGCTAGATCGGACCGGAATTGTCACCACCAAGACACAGAGGCACGAAGGTCAGGAGCCGGAGTGGTCGTGCCGGAACCCCCTTGGTGTCTTGGTGCCTTGGTGGTAAGGTCTTCCTTCTTCTGTCTGTCTTCTGTGGTCTTGGCCTTGCCCAGTTGCAGATAGCGAGATTGAAGTACGGCGGCGGGGGAGACTGGTACAATGACCCGGACGCGATTCCGAACCTGGCCCGCGAACTCAACTTCCGCACCAACATCCGGGCGCTCACCGACGAGGCGCAGGTAAGCCTGCTCGACGAGAAGCTCTACCAGTACCCGTTCCTGTTCATGACCGGGCACGGCAACATCAGCTTTTCTGATGACGAGGTTAAGCGGCTCAGGCACTTCTTGGAGAGCGGCGGTTTCCTGTACGCCGACGACGACTACGGGATGGATGCTGCGTTCCGGCGTGAGATGGCGCGCGTGTTTCCCAACAGCCAGTTGGTCGAGCTCGGCTACGACCATCCGATTCACCACCAGGTGTACGAGTTCCCCAACGGTCTGCCCAAGATACACGAACATGCCGAAGGGCCGCCGCAGGGGTACGGCATCTTCGTCGGCGGCCGGATGGTCGTGTTCTACACGTTCAACACCAACATCTCGGACGGCTGGACCGCGGCCCACAAAGACCCGCCGGAGGTCCGCGAGCAGGCCTTCCGAACCGGCATCAACATCGTCTCGTACTTCCTCACCAACTGACGCCTCGTCGACGGGACAGACCGATTCTACTGAGGAATCGGATTTTGTCCCGAGCCGCACAGGGTTTGCATGCCCTGGGTGTCTAATAAACGTCTGATGATACCAAGGATGTGAACCGATGAGCACCAAGAAACCCCGTCGAAGGTTGATCCTCCTCCTGCTTCTCGTCGTGGTCGTGGCCGCGGTCGTGTTGTTCTTCTTGCTCCGGCCCAAGAGGGTCAGATACAAGACTTCGGTCGTCGGACGCGGGGATATCAGCGTTTCGGTTTCTGCGACCGGAACGGTGAACCCGGTGAACCAGGTTACCGTCGGCAGCCAGGTGTCCGGGACCCTGCAGAAGGTCTACGTTGACTTCAACGACCATGTCACCGCCGGCCAGCTGCTTGCGAAGATCGACCCGCGTAACTACGAATCGGCTCTAAAACAGGCGCAGGCGAACCTCGCCTCGGCCGAGGCGTCGCTGACCCAGGCGCAGTTGAGCGGCGCGCGCGCCGAGACGTTGTACTCCGCGCAACTGCTGTCGTACAGCGATTACCTGCAGGCCAAGACCGACTTCGAACTCGCCAAGGCCAGGCGTGACCAGGTCCAGGCAAGCTACGAGCAGGCCCAGAACAATCTCGCTTACACGACGATAACCGCACCGATGTCCGGCATCGTCGTCGCACGGAAGGTTGAGAGCGGCCAGACCGTGGCCGCCAGCCTGCAGTCGCCGGACCTGTTCACGATTGCCGACCTGTCACAGATGCAGGTCGAGGTCTCGATCGACGAGGCCGACGTGGGCAAGCTCGACACCGGGCTCACGGCGACGTTCAACGTCGACGCGTACCCCGAGAGCACGTTCGAGGGCAGGCTCGTGCAGGTGCGCAACCAGCCAGTGGTGAGTTCAAACGTGACCACCTACATCGGCATCGTGCGAGTGGCGAACCCAGGCAGGCTCTTGAAGCCGGGGATGACAGCGAACGTGAAGATGATCGTGCGCGCGGTCGACAACGTGCTGACGGTGCCGAACACCGCCTTGAGTACGAAGCTCGCCACGTCGCTCGGCCTGGCGCGTACAGCTCGGACCAGCGGTTCAGGTACGCGCGGTCCCACCGGCGCGGTCGGGCAGCTGGCGGGTGGCCCAGGCCAGGGCCGCGGGACGCGGTCTGGAACGCGGCCGCCGGAAGCGCGGGGCCAGCGGGGGCAACGCACTTCGCAACCGGTGGCCGCTGCCGGCGATACCAGTCGCGTCCCGGCGCCCGCAGACACGGCGGCGAGCCAGCCGCCGGTGACTCTGCAGACCGTCTACGTCCTCCACAACGGCAAGCCGGTCCCTCGTGAAGTCGAAACCGGGATGGCCGACGGGCGCAACACCGAGGTGACGAACGGTCTGAATGAAGGTGAGTTGGTGATTACCGGCCTCGGGCAGGCGAAGTCGGCGAACGGATCATCGACCCAGCGCAAC
>CAYOCZ010000394.1:0-3423 GCA_964402475.1 uncultured bacterium
GTCCCGCGCCGCCGTAACCTGAGCATTGTCCAGCGTCGCGCCGGCCGCTTCCTTGATCCGCCAGAAGGCCAGGTATCCGCTCACGTCGGCCGGCTGCGGGTTGGCGTACAGGTCGTGGAGTGGAGTCGCCCCGGCGTACAAACATCCCATATGCACCGTCATCACAGTATCAGTATCCGGCCCGAAGCTGCACAAGTTCGCTACGCCAACATACAACCCGCCCGGCCCCGCGACCATCGCAACGGATGCACCGTCGATCCAGAGCAACGGAGCGGCACCATCGTAGGCGAAGCGGATGTGATGCTTCCCACCGCTGGTTAGTACGTTGTCCGCCGTAACCCAGTCCGACCCGCTCACCGCAAACGACAGCCCGAACGTACCGTACTCAGCCACCTCGAACCCGGCGGTAAGATTTGTGTCAAGGAATAGCGGGTTCGCCGCGCCGCCCTCGGTGATCCAGCACTCGAACGAGTATGGAGCCGTTACGGCGATGTAGTTGGTGATTGCGAAGTTGCCCACACCATCGAAGCTCAGGCCCGGAGCCCCGTAGATCGTGCCGTCGTGGGCGTTGCCGCTCAGGTCCGGCACCGTGCCGCGATAGAGCGTGCTCGTGGCCGGAAACAGCCACTTGCCGACCAGGCCGGGAGGCGTGTAGAAACGGTCACGGTGCCCGAACCGTCCTGGCGTGCTGAACTGTGACGCCTTGGGCGAACCGCATCCGTTCCCGAAGGTTGCTATGTCGTATCGCGGAGCCATCTACGGCTCCTGGAGGGCGACGGCCACGCTGGCGGCCACGGCGCCCGTGTAGATGTCCGTCTGGATTTCCAGGTACTCGAACCCGCTCACGTCCAGAATCCACAGGGCCATCCGGTTCGTTCCACCGGCGGCGTCCTGAATCGTTGCGAGATTCGTCAGCGTGAGACTTTCGACGATGGTGTCGGCGCCAAGGTGACTCGTGCCCAGCATGGAGCAGGCGTAGGTTCCGAGCGTGTACAGGATCGACGACATCAGCGTCGGCTCCCAGTAGGTCGTTGCCCCAACAACAATGCGCCGCCACCCGATTGCCTGCGCGTAGATCAGGTCGCCGTCGCCGTTCGTTCCGCCCAAGTAGGCGGTCGCGGTCGCGAAGTCCTTGCAGTCCACGATGCCGATCCCGTTCGCGTTGCTGATGAGCGAGAGCGGCAATGCGGTCAGTTCTGCGGGAAACGTGAGCGCCCCGTCGTGTTCGCTCGTGCTGATGATCCGTTGTCCGGCATGTTTCGTGAGCATCGTCAATCTCCATCGGCGGCCGGGCGGGGGGCCGAAGCCCCCCAACCCGGCCCGACCGAAAGGGAACCTACGAAATATCCATCAGCCCGGCCTTGATGAGCGCCGTGCGGATGTTGTTGATCGCGGAACCCAAGACCACCACGTCGGCCTTGAGGCTGACAAGCACGGATGCACCGGTGACGCTGGTCCCGGCGCCGGCGCTGATGCCGGTACCGGTCAGTGCCGTGGTGACATCGGCCTTGCCGACATCCAACAGGCGAACGAGCACCTGCTCCGCACCGGACGTTACGCCGGTCTGGGCCTGCTGCGCGACCTGTGGCTGCGAGGCCGATGCCGCCGCCAGATACCAGGAGGTAGCGACGACGCCCAGCTTGGTCGTAACGTCGCCCGTGGCCCCGGTCCTGTACGCCTTGACCAGCGTGCCAGGCTTGAACTTGGACGGCTCGACGATCCGCAGAAAACGAGGGCCTGCCGTTCCAACGTCGTCTTGGTCCACCACGCCGGCGAAGAAGCTGAGGTTCTCGGTCGTCGGCTTCTCGACCGTCAGCATGTTGGACACAGTGCCGCCCGTCGGGGTGTTCTCTACGTAGCACACGAGATAGCCGCCCTTTACGACGGACGTGCCGGCGTAATAGACGGTCTTCTTGTTGACCTTCTCGGTCCCATACGTCACTTGACTCATGGTTCTTGTCCTTTAGGGGTTGACCCTGCTGGGCTGTACGCGGCTCAGGCGGCCGCGACGTAGCTGATGACGCCACCGGCGCGCTGCCGGTTGGTGCAGACGAAGTTGAACTGCAAGTCCTCGAAGGTCGTGAACACGTTGTGTTGCGTCCGGTCGTTCAGCGGGCCGGTTTCGCGGAACCAGTTCCCCGACATCACGAACGGCTGGAAGAAGCTGTGGTTCACGGCGACGAGCGGCTTGGTGTAGTAGTCCGTATCGCCGTCGAGGTACTCGGCCCATTCGACCGGGCGCCCGGCCAGCAGCGGGCCGGAGTTGCCGCTCTTGATCCAGGAGTACTTCGCCACGTCCGCCGCGAGGCTGTCGTTGTTCTTGCGGGCGCGATCCTCCAGGCTCTCGATGATGGTCTCGGTCGCGTAGAGGCGCAACTTGTCCGGGCCTTCGTCGGGCACGTTGGCGACCTGTGGGGTGCGGAAGCCCAAGCGGCGCAGCATCCGCCCGATCTTGGTCACGTCGCCGTCGGCGATGTCTCCGGCGGAGTTGGTCCACACGTCGTTGTAGCTCCTCCAGCGGCTCGCGTCCGGCGTGGTCTGGGACGGGTTGATCCCGTAGCAGTCCGAGAAGCCGGACAAGTAGGTGCCCTGATGGGTCGCAGTTCCGGCCGTGACTTGCGCCCCAGTGATCGGCACAAGGCAGTAGGGAATACCCATCGGGTGCAACTCGTCGGTGGAGCTACTGGGGGCCTTCCAAGCCCAGGCTTCCAGCAGATTCGCAATGTCCATGATCGCGGCCAACCGCTTGGTCTTGGCCAAGTCGATGAGCTTCTCGGGCTTGGAGCGGTTGATGAGCATTTCCTCTCGGGAAATGCTGAAGTCACCCGCGACGTAGACCCAGTTGGCCCGCAGGCGGCCCTGCACGTCGGCCTGCGCCGGCGAGGCGGTCTCGTAGGGCTGGGTGAAGCGGGCCGAACCGTTTTCGGTCAACTGCACGTTGCGGACGATGGCGGTCCCGCCGTCGAGGGTGATATTACCGTCGCGGAACCACATGTTGCAGATAGGGTAGTCGTGGTACTTCAGGAGCGTCGCGAACTTGCCGTCCCACGGGTAGTTTTCCAGCGTGGTCTTGAGCAGGTCTTTGAGCGTGTCGTTGTCAAGGCTGGCTGATACCGCCAGCGAAACGCCGTCACTCGGCATGGTCTTTACCTCAAGCGTCCCGCCGGCATGTCAGCCTGCTGGGCGCTAGCCTGTGAAGAAGCCTTGTTGCGCCGCCTTGGTCTCTCGCATAGCGGCAACTGCACGCGCCAGCGGGTCCGACGGCGCCCGTCGCGGCGAGTTCGGCCGCGTCACGGCCAACTTGCCCACGCGGTCCGGCTTCTTCGGTTTGGAATCGTTCTGCAACTGCACCCGAACGTCGGGATGCAGCATGTTCAGGGCACGCGCCATGGCATCGGCGAGCGGAAGCGCCTGGCTGTGCAC
>CAYOCZ010000395.1:0-3416 GCA_964402475.1 uncultured bacterium
GTCCAGAATGACCAGGACGTTCCAGCGCGTCCCCTTCAGCATCTCGGCCTGGGTCGGGAGGCTCACCAGTTGATCCTCCTCATGCCGAGGTGCCCGAAGATGCCCTTCTCGTCTCCGTCAATGCCCGCCGGAAAGAGCCTGCACGATTGCTGCCAGTGGATAGGCCGGTCCGCCAGCGGCCGGTAGGCCATGACGACCGAGCAGTTGTAGCCGTAATGCGCCACGCTCGCCCCGCGGCAATCGAAGCCGGCCAGGATGAGGTGGTAGAGCAACAGGCCCGGATTCCAGAGCGTCAGATGTCCGGGGACGATCTTGTCCTTGCGCGGCGGGACGGTCACCGCGATGACGCCGCCTGGCGAGACGACCTCGTGGATGCGCCGCAGGAACCGCTGCGGCTCGGCCGAATGCTCCAGGACGTGCGAGGCCCAGATGCAGTCGAACCGGCCCTCAATCGGGGTGGTCACAAAGTCCCCGATGAACTGCGGGAACTCCGAGGCGTCCGGCCAGGTCAGGGGCGTCAGGTCAACTACCGCGACCCGCTTGCCGGCCGCGCGGAATGCCCGCGCATGTTCCCCGTCCCCGGGCCCGACGTCCAGGACGGAGTCGAACCGATGACGCTCGAGCAGGAGATTGAAGGCCAGTTCCGCACGCATCGCACACCTATGAACTCGGGCTGCCCCCTGGCCAGGCAGCCCGTAACCCGGGGGGCCGGCGGTCGGCCCCCATGTCCAGGCAGGGGGGACCACCTACTGCGACATCCGGATCCGCACGGTGTCGTCGTCGGCGCCGGCTGCCGCCGTCGCCTTTCCGATGAGCTTGTTCGCGCCGGACTCGGCGTCGGTCTTGGCGACCGTCTCGGCCTCGTCCCAGTAGCACTCCTCGCCTGCCGAGATCGCGGAGCCACTGGTGGTGGCCTTGGGGAAGTCGAAGACGCCCTCAGTGGCCAGTGCGCCGAGCGCATTGGCGGCGATGTCGAGTTTGGCGACGCCAACCAGGTCCTCCTGGACGATCACGTCGCCGGCGGACACGGCCGAACCGGGCGTGTAATCAATCGACGCGCCCTCTTGCACGAAAGTGGCGGTTGCCATTGTGCTGCCCTCCTCCTACTTGTTGTCAGTTCGGGCCCTGCGGCCCGGTTGGCGGGGGCCGGAATCCGCCAGCCCCCGCGTCCAATCCGTCTCAGCTCAGCAACTGCCGTCTCGACGGGGGCTCTTACGCCTCGCCCTTCATCTTGACGACGCCCCGGTGATCCTGCTCCCGGATGCCCAGGTCGAAGTAGACCCGGAACTGGATGCCGAGCATGTTGAAGTCCACCTCGCCCTGCTCGACGGTCGGCGTGCGCTTGCCGCGCAGGTAGCCGATCTCGAACGTGTCCACGACGGCCGGGTCGCCCCAGAGATACCAGGCCAGGGCGCTATAGCCGGTGTAGTTGGAGTTCGAGAGGTAGGGCGCCGCGACGAGCTGCAGGTTCTCGTCGGCGATGGCGTTGTAGGTCAGGTTGCGGGTCGACTTGGTCGTCCCCCCGACCGCCAACAGCATCGTGCTGTTGAGGATTTCGCTGCCCGTCATCTTCAGCGCCGTCGGCACCATCAGGAACTTCGGCTGGATGTTGATGGGCTGGCTGTCGGCGTCGGTCTGGTCCAGGAACATCTGGACCGCCGTCCCGACCGCGCTCACGTCGAGGGCCGTCGAGGCGCCGCTCGAGTAGTTGGCATGCGTGGCATGGAAGAGGGCGACGCCGTCCTCCATGGTCGGGTTGGACAGCAGGCGGGTGAAGAAGAGCTGGTCCACCTTACGGGCCGCCCGGGCGCCCATGCCGTCCGGGACCCGCAGGAAGGCCCCCATGTCGTCGTTGAAGATCATCTGCCGGGTGAGGGCGAAGATCTTCCCGTAGGTCGCCAGCTGGTTGGTGGCCTTGTCCTCGGAGACCTGACCGTGCTTCAGCTCGCCGTCCGCCGGGACCTCCTGGAGGTCGCCGACGTCGTTGAGCCGGTAGCGCTCCGACTCCTTGAAGTCGTTCAGGTCGCCCTCGCTGCAGAGCTTCACGGCGATGACGGCCTGGGCCTGGTAGGCCCGGAGCAGGCGCTTGTTGGCGACGTTGTTGAGGATGCCGGGCAGGCTGACCGTCGAGAACGCCGCCCGGATGGTGTCGTTGTCGAAGACGCGCGGAAGGGTCTTGCCCTCCATGCGGGCGCACTCTACGAACATCTCGCGGAGCGAGATCTCGCGGAGCGGGTAGGCCGCCTCCATGGTCTGCTCGCCGAACTCCTTGACGAGCAGGTCCTCGGCGATGCCGGCCCGCATCGAAAGGCCGGCCTCGAGGGCCAGGGCGGTGGAGCGCCGGTCCTTGGGGGCCAGGACGGTGATGCCCGGGCCGGCCTGCGGCCGGGCCTCGCGCATGGCCTTGAGGAGGCTGGTCGTGACGTCGGCTACGGCGGCGCCGGACCGGATGGCTTCCCGCTCGATGTCGTCATGCTGCCCGGCGCAGAGGTCCTGGATCGCGGCGATCCGCTTGCGCTCGGCGTCGATGGCCGCCTGGGCCTCGCGCCGCGCGGCGGCGGTCAGGTCCGGGGCGCCGCCTGCCGGCTGCGGCTGGGCCTCGAGCTGGGGAGCCTGCGGTTCGGGCTTCTTCGCCTCGAACTTGGGCGGGTCCTGTCCGGCGTCGAAGGCCGCCTTGAGGGGCTTCATCTGCTCCTCGTCCATCTCGGCGGCGACGATGCCGTGCTGCTTCAGCCAATCTTCGAACTTCATGATCGACCCTCCTTGCGGTTGTCCCGCGGCTCGCGCCGCGATGTTGACGCTTGTGCGATCATCCGCCCCGAGGGGGAGGATGCTGGTTTCCCGGAGTCTCCACGCCCGGACGACGGTCAGGCCGTAGCCCTCCGACTTGAAGGTCCGCCCGCTGACCGTGACCTCCTCGCCGGCGGCGATCCCCTCCCATTGCAGGGGGTGGACCCCGACCGAGGCCTCAAAACGGACGCCGCCCTTGTGGAGCTGGATGATCTGCTCGGTCAAGGGGTTGGCGCGACTGAGCACGCCGGTGACGTAGACTTTGCCCGAGCGGATCTCGGCCGTGCCGTGGCCGAGGACGCCGCCGATCCAGGCGTCATGGCCGGCCAGGAGCTTGACCTGGTCGGGGAACTGGGCGCCCTCGAGGTCGAGGATGACGTCGTTCCAGTACCGCACGGCCATGACGCCGCCGGTGTAGGCCAGGATGGTGACCTTTGGGAGCGCCTGCCCGCCGCCTTGCTCGGCGACGAGCAGATCCTCGACGAACCCGCTGCCAATCAGGGGCGGGGTGCGGTCGGTGGCCTCTCCGGCCAGGATCATGCGGGGTTTCGTGTTCATCGGGTGGCTCCAATCATGCGGTCAGCGACGGCCTCGGCGACCTGCTCGGCGAGTTGGTCCACGTCCAC
>CAYOCZ010000396.1:0-3406 GCA_964402475.1 uncultured bacterium
GTTGTGAACCGGCCTCGGCCGGAGGACCCGAATCCGGGATGGCTAAACAGTTCGTTCCCGTCAGGTCACGCGACCAGCTATTTCGCGGCGGCCACCGTGTATGCCCTCAAGTTCCCAAGGCTCGCACCGGCATTGGGGGTTGGCGGTACGTTGGTGGCCCTGTCCCGTGTGTACCTCGGCAAACACTGGCCATCGGACGTACTGGCCGGAGCCGCGCTTGGTACGGGTGCCGGGCTGTTGACCGTGCGGTTCGAGAAACCGATCAGCCGGCTGCTACGTCTGGAAGACTCACGCGTCGGCGTGCTGCAGCCGTCGGCCGTCGGACTCAGCATCGTCACGGTTCGGTTCTAAGCTACGCGCAGTTGACGGTCTCAGGGTTTCGTCATAGAATCCAGCCATGGACATCAGACTGATACGCGAGAACCCGGATGAGGCACGGCGGATGCTAGCCTTGCGCCGCTCGGGCGTGGACGTCGAGCGGATGATAGAACTCGACGTAGAGCGGCGGAGATTGGCCAAGGACCGCGACGAGGCGCGTCACCGGCAGAGGCAGATTTCCGAGGTCGTGGGCCAGGCCAAGAAGGAGAAGCGCGAGTGCGCGGCTGAGGTCGCGGAGGCGCGCGAGATTTCCGAGCAGGTGAAACGACTCGACACCGACGTGGCCCGCATCGAGGCTGAGCAGGCCGAACTGGCCAGACTGCTGCCGAATGTTGTCCATGCGTCGGTTACTGCGGAGGAAGAAGTGGTTAGCCAGTGGAGCGGGCCGCGCAAGTTCGAGTTCAAGCCGCTCGCGCACTGGGACCTCGGCGAGGCGCTGGGAGTGATTGACCTTGAAGCCGCGGCCCGGCTGGCTGGGTCAAGGTTCGTCGTTTTCAAAGGCCAGGGCGCATTGCTTGAGCGGGCGCTTATCAACTACTTCCTTGATACCAACACGCGGCGGCACGGATACACTGAGATCTCGCCGCCGTACATGGCCAACGCGGCCACGCTTGAGGCGACCGGGCAACTGCCACACCTCGAGAGCGAGATGTACAAGACCCAGGATGACATCTACCTTGTGCCGACCGCAGAGCCGCAACTTGTGAACTACCACCGGGGCCAAACGCTGCAAGAGTCACAACTGCCGCTCAAGTACGTAGCGTACACGCCCTGCTTCCGGCGCGAGGCCGGCTCCTACGGCAAGGACGTGCGCGGTATGATTCGCATACACCAGTTCGACAAGGTGGAACTCGTGCGCATTGTGCATCCGCAGGCGACTTACGAAGCGCTGGAGGAAATGAGACAGGAGGCGGAGAGCCTGCTGCGCGACCTTGAGATTCCCCACCGGGTCAAGCGGCTCGCAGCTTGGGACATGGCGCACCAGTCGGCCAAGACGTATGATCTGGAGGCGTGGGCCGCGGGGCAGGACCGCTGGCTCGAGGTTTCGTCGGTCTCCGCTTGCGAGGACTACCAGACCCGACGCGGTGGCATCCGGGTCAAGGGCAGAGACGGCAAGACGTTCTTCCCGCACGCGCTGAACGGCTCGGCGCTTGCTCTGCCGCGGGTGTTCGTGGCGATACTCGAGAACAACCAGCAGGCGGATGGCACGGTTGTGGTTCCAGAGGTCTTGAGGCCGTACATGCACGGCCTCGAACGCATCAGCTAGAGCCCGACTGACCTTAGCGGCATCCGTCCGGACCGTGTCACCCGAGCGAGGTATCCGATACCGAGTCGAGGGGTCTCTCAGGAGAGGAGAGATGCTTCGACTTCGCTCAGCATGACACCGGGTGTCAGATCCCTCGATTTCGTTTCACTCCTTGCGGCTTCGCCACCGTGGTAACGAGCTGAATGACACCAGAGCTCACAGTTTGAATCCGAGCGGCAGGAGTTCCTTCAGACGATACTTTTTGGTCGAGCGTCCGTTCGACAGGACAATCTCTGGATTCACTGAGAACTCGCTAATCACCTGCAGGCACGCGCCGCACGGCGGGGTCAGCTTTGCGGTGTCGGCATATACCAGCACCGCCGCGATCTCGCGCTCGCCCGCTGAGACGGCCTCGAAGATGGCCACTCGCTCCGCGCAGATGGTCAGGCCGTACGAGCTGTTCTCGATGTTGCAGCCTGCGAAGATGCGGCCATTCGCGGTCAGAACGGCCGCGCCGACCTTCAGCTTCGAGAACGGGGCATAGGCGTTCTTTGCCGCGCCGCGGGCGGCGCGCAGCAGGCGGGCTTGCGTGTTATTGTTCATTTCTTCCTCCATTTGGAGTGCGGGAGCGTAGCTCCCGCTTTTCCGGCAAAGCGGCAGCAGGGCTGCCGCACTCCAAGGCAGCTCGGCGCTGCGCGGCGTCCGACATGGGGGCCGCATGCTTTGGAGTGCGGGAGCGTAGCTCCCGCTTTTCCGGCTCCCGTCATCAGAAGTCATCCGGCACGTTCAGGCGGTCATACTTGAACCCACTCACCGTCCGGAGAAATGATGGTTTCGCGTTCTGCTCGAACAACGCGGCCGAGCACGACGGATATGCTGTTGCGACCGACACCAGCTTGTGGTGTACCGGGTTGTTGTGCACATAGTTCAGTCTGGCAAGGTAGCTTCTCTCGAAAGTCAGATGCGTATCCCAGTACTGAAACCAGACCCGACGACCCGGCGTTCGGTCGAGCCGATTGACCGCCAAGGCGGTCTCGGCATGCAGTTTCCGAATCATGTCCGCAAGGGTCGTGGCCTCGTGTTCCGGCACGGCGACGAAGTGGTAGTGGTTCGCCATGATTGCCCACGCCTGCAGTTGCCATCGGTACTTGGCCGCGACCTTGAGCAGCTTCTCCTCAACCATGTTCAGTCGTTCATCCGATGCGAATAGCCGTTGTTTCTCATAGACGCCAGCAGTGACCATGTACGCGCCGGACTCGCTCAATTGGCGCAACGGGCTATGGTGCCACATGGCTATGGAGTGCGGGAGCGCAGCTCCCGCTTTTCCGGAAAGGCGGCAGCTAGGCGCTGCACGCAGTCCAAAGCAGCTCTGCTGCCGCACTCCAAGGAACTCATTGGATGAGTTCGAGGAAGCTGTTGCCATGCGGCGTAGGTCTAGCCTTCAGGAACTCGGCGGCGGTCTGGCCCAGGTCGGCAAAGGTAGGACGCGTGCCCAGGTCGACGCCCGGCTTGAAACCGGGTCCAAGTGCGAGAACCGGTACGTATTCGCGCGAGTGGTCGGTCGAAGAGGTTGTCGGGTCATTGCCGTGGTCCGCAGTGATGAACAGCAGGTCGTGCCGGTCAAGATGGTTCAGGGTGTTGGGGAGAGAGTCGTCAAACTCCTTTAGCCCTGCCGCGAATGCGGCCGGGTCATTCCGATGTCCCCAGTCCATATCGAACTGCACCAGGTTCGTGAAGATGAGGCCGGACTTCGTCTCCTGCATCGCCTCGGCAGTCAGTCGC
>CAYOCZ010000397.1:0-3368 GCA_964402475.1 uncultured bacterium
GCGGACGTTATTGGGCTGAACCGGCCCGCAGGGGATGATGAGGTCGGCGTCCTGGGAACGAGCGTCGGCCAGCAGGAACTCGAGCTTCCTGATCTTGTTGCCGGAACAGACGCACCCGGTCAGGTCATCGCGCTTCACGTGGATTCTCACCTGGGGCACCAATCCTTCGATCACCGTAGTTGGTGTCGGTTTCAGGGCAAGGTCAAGCGGGGCAATCCGGCTGTGGAAATGCGAAGTCATAGTAGTCGTTTCCTCTTAGACTGTTGGGACGGAACACCCATACGCCACAATCGTAGGACAGCGGGTGACTGCTGTCAAACAAACGGTGACCCGGGGCTGCAGGCCGTGACCCATCAGGCAAGGCCGTCAGCCGTCGGCCGAGAGCTGTCGACGGCACCTTCAACGACGCGTATCCCGCTGCCCGGGCCGTAAGCTGTCAGCCCGTACAACTCATGCACCATCGCGTCAATCTGCTTGTCTGTCGCGGCAATCTGGCGCATGTCCGCCATCGGCTTGCGGCTTGCGGCCAACGGCTCCGAAGAGCTTTGCGAGCATCTTCTCGTACTTTCTGACGCCTCTCATCTTTTCCTCATGCCGTAAGATGCAAGCTGTCAGCAGCTCGCGGCACCTTCAACGACCCGAATCCCGCTGCCCGGGCCGTAGGCTGTCAGCCGTTAGCCCAGACGTGCGGCGTCTTGGCTTTGGGCAAGTCCTCAACGATTCGTATCTCATCCTCATCCGGGCCGCAAGCTGTCAGCCGTAAACCGTCAGCCGTCATCTGCATCGTCTCGACCAGACCGACCTTCCTGTCGTCCCGCATCTTGCCGCCATCATCGCGTCGTGCGATTGCACTTGTCCAGTGCGTCATTGCGACACGGACAACCGCTTCCGTATCCGTTCCAGCCCGGTCGCAAGGTCCGTCTTCGCGAGAAACCCGATCTCGGCCAGAGCTTTGTCGGTCCGGTAGCTGGCGCAGACCATCGTGCCCCGCACCGCGCCGCGTGTGAACACCGGTGGCCGGCCGTTCACACGACTCCGGAGCTCCGCCAGCCCGGCCGCCACCAGGGCCAGCCAGCCCGGAACACTGGGCAGTTGCTCTTGCCCGGCGATTCGTGCCAATCCCATGAAGTACTCCCGGATGGTCGTGACCGTGGGGCCGCCAAGAATGTACGCCTCACCGACCCGGCCGTGCCGGGCCGCCGCGAGTATGCCCTCCACGACATCGTCCTGGTAGATCAACTGGACCAGCCCGATTCCGCCTGACGCCAGCATCATCCGCCCGCTCCGAATCAACTGCAGCGGACCGATGGTCCAGTTCTTGTCGTCCGGCCCGAACACCTCGGTCGGCTGGACGATAACCGCCGGCAGTCCGCGGTCTCGAACAAACTCTCGAACGGCCTCCTCGGCATCGAGTTTGGTGTCGCAGTACGGCTCGCCGCTGTAACGATGGGGCGCCGTTTCATCGGTGTTCGCTCCGGCTGCCATGCCATACACCCACGCTGTGCTGCAATAGAGGAACCGCTCGACCCGGTTCGCCAGTGCCGCCTCAGCGAGGTTACACGTACCGTCCACGTTCACCCGCCGGAAATACGACCGCGGCCGGAACTCATTGGCCAGCGCGCCGGCGAAGTGGAAAGCACCCTGACAGCCATCTGCCGCCCGCACAAGTGATAACCCGTCGGTCATATCGCCAGCTACGATTTCGGCCCCGGCAGCAGCCAGCTCCGCTGCCCGCGCCGGGTTTCGTGCCAGCCCTCGGACCCGGGCACCATCGGCGAGCAGTCGTCTGGCAGTCAGGCCGCCCAGCAATCCGGTTGCACCGGTGACCAGCACCTGCTTGCCACCCCAGCTCCAACTATCGACCGAGCTCACCATCCGAAGCCACCGTGCCTTGACATCGCTCCGTAATCGGAATAGGTGACTGTCCCTGATTCCCCTGATTCCCTCTCTATGTCTAGCCCTCGAACTTGGCGGGAGCTATCCTGCCCCAGTACTCCAAGGACAACTCGGCGCTGCACGCTTCCGGAGTGCGCTTGTATCCCGAACTGGCGAGGTCATCCTGCAGCGACTGAGCCGTGTCGTTGAGGCTCCAGGGCGTATCGGAGTCGAGATACCTGACATAGCGACGCAGCCACTTGGCGGCAATTCGCCGCTCGGCCGGAAGCCAGCGGCGGTGAGGTGCGCCTCGATAGCCAAAGTCGCGGGCTCGGAGAGCGAGCCGTTCGCGAACGCCTTCGAATGAGTGGCCGAAATAGCGCCGGAGCGGCGGTTTGACGCACCTGGCTGCCCGCCGCCAGAGTTGAGTCAAGTCGTCATAACAACGGCGCGCCGCTGGCAGTGGACCCTTGTGCTTGCCTTCGGCCACCCGGCGGGCGTATTTGTCGACGATGAGCATTTCTTCGGCCGAGAAGCTGCTCGCCGGATGAGGCAGTCCGTACTCGATGACCCGGCGGTCGATGCGGGTGCAGATGCTGTGCAGACGGCGGTGTGGCACGTCCGGGTACCGTGATGGGTCGCTCCGGTGAAGACGAGTCAACGCCGCCATGCAGGCTCGGCCGGCCTCGCTTATCCTCTCGTATCTGCCTTCAAGGTACGCACGGGCATAGCGGAGGACCAGACGGTCAACCGCCGGACTGAAGCGCTCCACCAGCACGGACAGCCCGCGCTCGCGCGCCCGGCGTCTGAGCAGCGTGTGAACGGTCTTGAACGTCTGCCAGCGGAGCTCGAACCTGACTCCGGGGAGATTCCGCTCCGCCTGCTCGAGTAGCGCGTCAAGCTCGGCCTGGCAGCGGCGGGCGGCCGCGCTGATGTCATGGCTCGGGTCGTTCAGGATTGACGCGGCGTGCCGCTCCAGTATGGGACGCTGGGCGGCCCGGAACCGAGCCAGCGCGGCCAGTGTTCGCTCGTCCGCTGCATCCACTACGAGCTGCCCGCAGACTGTGGCAGCGGGGCCGTGACAGCGCTTGAGGCGGCCGAGGGCGTTCCGGCAAGACTCGGGCGACCGAACGCGCAAACCCCGCTGCTTCATGTCCGCCCGGAGCATGGCAATCGTGTCGCTTACCATCCAGGGTGTGCCGGCCGCTACCGTGCGATTGTGGCGCCTCGCCCATCGAGCAACGATGAGTCGCTCAGCACTGGTCCATTGAAACCGCGGCGGTCCGCTCCGCCCCAGCCGGCGCAGACGCTGATTCAGCCGGATGTGAACGGCCATAGGAGTGCGCAGGTTGGAGTTGGCCAATCGGGCTAGCTCGGCGCGGCAATCCGGCACTGCAGCGGGCGCGCTCCGGTAATCGCCGGCCAGAACCCGCCGCGCGAACCGGTCTACCACCCTGTCTTCCGCCGGAAACCAGCCGGTCTCGGGCCGAGGC
>CAYOCZ010000398.1:0-1518 GCA_964402475.1 uncultured bacterium
TCCTGTATGCGGAAGGCCGGGGGGTCCGGATGGACTCGGCCGAAGCCGCCCTGTGGTTTCGCAAAGCGGCGGAACAGGGCCATGCTCAGGCCCAGTCGAATCTCGGCGCGAAATATGCTGAGGGACTCGGTGTCCCGGAAGATCCGAAGGAGGCCGCGAAGTGGCTGCGCAAGGCGGCCGAACAGGGGCTCCCGGACGCGCAGTGCAACCTCGGGTTCCTGTACGCGGAGGGCCTGGGCGTGCCGCAGGATGCCGCCCAAGCCGCCGACTGGTACCGCAAGGCGGCCGCGCAGGGATACGAACCGGCGGCGGAAGCGCTGCGAAACCTGACGGTAACGGAGTAGCAGCTTCTGTCAAAGAATTCTATGAAAAGCGATGACAGCGAATGTCCGCGATCTCTAGACGGCGGGTCAGACAGAGAGAGCCTCTCCTGGAACCGGAGAGATTAGGGCGAAAGATTAGGGCGAAAGATTAGGGGCAGAGACCGGGGCTGAGGAAATGACACAGTACTTTCCACATGAGCAGCTCGATGTTTACCGTGTGGCGTTGAAGTTTGCAGCGCTTGCCGATGAGTTGCTCTGCTCGTGGCCATCGTCTTGGGCTGTGCATGATCAATTTGACAGGGCTATGGAGAGCATCGTGACCAACTTGGCCAAGGCGGCGCGCCTTCGCGCTACCGATGCGGGGGTCTACAGCATCGAGTGTTCGCTTGGTTCGGTTCTGGAATGCGCGGCCTGTCTCGATGTGGCGTTCCTTCGTCATCTTCTCGATATTTCGCGGGTACACTCCGCCAAGGAACTGCTCCAGCAGGTCGCCCGAATGGAGGTTGGGCTGCGCGCTTCATGGGATAGGTCCGTGAGGGAGCAATCCGAAGCCTATGCCGCGGAGTCCGGAACCTACTTCCTACACGAGTCGCTGAAAGTCTACCAACGTTCCTTGCAGGTACACGAAGCCCTGGATGTACTCTGGCAAGGTGATCAAATGCGACACCGGCATGCAAGGAGAGTTGACGACCTCAGCACGAGCCTGACCGTGAACATTGCCGAAGGGAACGGACGGTTCTCGAAGATTGATCACAGCAAGTTCCTTGGCATTGCGGAAGATACGGGAACAAAGCTCGCCGCCTACCTGGATCTGGTTGCGCCGGCATCGCTGCCAGATGTTGATTGCGTCAAATCCTACTTGCGCGAAGTGATGGCAATGCTATCGGGGCTACGAATGTACCTCGATGAATAGCGAACGCAGAAAAGGAGCCCCCCCCTAATCTTTCGCCTTAATCTTTCGCCCTAATCTCTGGTCGGTCAGGTCGGTGAAATGGCGGAAACAATGGGGAGAAGGCAGAGATGCTTCTAACCCCTTGCAGAGACAAGAGTTAGACAACAAGACGTTCTGTCAGCTTTGACGGTAACGGAGTAGCACAACAGGAGGACGCCATGAGACACACAGTACGATTGATCGCGGCAGGACTGGTGCTGGCCATCGCGGCCGGCTGCGGCGGCGGCAAGGGTGACAACAAGA
>CAYOCZ010000398.1:1618-3352 GCA_964402475.1 uncultured bacterium
ACTACGGAAATCGAAATGGGCGACTGATTCGCGGCGCTTCGACCAGTTCGACATCGTCGAACCAGGCGGTTCCCTTGCCCTCGACGACCAGGCCGGGCACGATGAAGGGGTCGCCGGCGACGGGCTTGAACTCGACGTCCAGCCGCGTCCAGTCGTTGTCGCCGGTCAACGCGCCGGAACGGTGCGAGGCGCGCACGTCGTCCCAGCGCCAGAACACCTCGTTCACGCGCAGGTAGGCCCCCCCGCCTGTCACGCCGCGGGTGCGCACCCAGGCCCTCAGCCGGTAGCGCTTTCCCGTCTCCCCGTAGATGGCCGTGCCGCCGTGGACGGGCTGCGCCTCGCTCCCGCCACTGACCCGGAGGGAGCAGGAGCCGGAACGTCCCACCGCGGTGTCCCATTGGCCTGCGTATCCCCACAGGGCGCCGTTGTAGAGCGTTCCGGCGGCGACGGGCTCCTCGAAGTCGTTGACGTGGCCCTGGCGAAACCCCATGCGGTTCCCGGCCTCCCGGGCGGGCAGCATGGTGCGCGCGGCGTCCTCCAGCTCCTTCGCCACGGGCAGCGGCAGGCTGAGCAGGCGGTAGGCGGCCGCGACGCGATACAGGCCGTCCTCGCCTTTCTCGCGAGGTGGAAGACTCAAGACATGCTGGTCATACCACTGACTGCACGTGATGAACACGCTTGCGGGCGTCGAGCGGACCACCTCCAGGAAGGGGTTCATGTCCCGCTCGGCCACGAACCCGACGAACCCGCCGTCCGCCGGCAGGTCCGTCCACTCGCGACCGAACGACTGCATCATCGAGAGCGGGTTCTGGTACATGTAGCACAGCGTTCCGTCGCGCCGCGTCCAGAGACACTTCTGGTAGCGTTTGCGCCAGTCGCGCGATTCCGACAGGCCGCCGGCAAGCAGGTTGCTGCACTCGAAACGCTGCGGCTGCTCCATGCGCATCTCGAACTCGCCGTCAAGGATGTAGCCCAGCACGGAATCGAAGCGGAGGGTGAAGTGCTGGGTCATCTCCGCCCGGCCGCCGAGGTTCGTGCGGTAGCGCAGGCGGAGCTGCTCGCCCCGGTCCTGAAGAAAAACCATCTCGCCACGATTGGTCCATGTGCCCTGGGGCACAATCGTGACGCGTGGCCCCTGCAGGGTGGCCCAGTGGTGAACCGCGGGCATCTCGTACTCGACCCGCGCGCCGCCGGCCGGCGGGAAGAACCGGAACATCTCGATCTCGCCGATCCACTGGTTCAGCACACCGATCCGCTGCTCACCATCAAGGATCCACGTATGCGTTTTGCGGTACTTGCGATCCCTCACGGGCGCCAGCCGGAAATCCGGCCGGTGATCGGACCGGGGCAGGCCGGCATAGCACCGCGCCCCTTCGATGAAGAACTGCAGCCGGGAGACCTTCCCGTCTTCCGCCGTCGCGTCGTCGCCCGACGCCAGTGCGACCGCGAGGGTCGCGATCAAGCCCGCCAGTAAGAGTCTCCGCATGCGCATCGGACCGCTACCCCTTCCCCGGCACTGGCCACAACCCGGCCGCGACCGGCTCCACCATGGGCAGATACGGAATGTTGAAGGCGGGAATCGCCGTGCCGGACAGGCGGGCCCGCCTGATCAATTCGGTGGTTGGAATGTATGCCATGCTTTCCTTTTCTGCGGAAGACCTTCTAATCCAGCATCCAGCTCCCCCACTGGTTGGGGTGGATGCGGATCTCGGAGGGGATGTCGTTGTTGATCGA
>CAYOCZ010000399.1:0-3337 GCA_964402475.1 uncultured bacterium
CTACAATCCGGTGGGCATCAGAGGCAGGCGCGGCGCCGGACCTGGTCTGCGCCGCGCCTGCCTCTGATGCTCACCGGATTGTAGCGAGGTGTCGGGTAGGGTCAAGGTTTTCGTCGGCAGGCCCACCGGCGACACTGGCGCCGCGCCGGCTTGACCTGCGCCTGATTTGCCCTAACCTTAGCAGGGCTGGGGCGGAGGTCATTCTCAAGATTCTTCTATCGGTAAAGGAGCTGTATCTGTATGCGGCGATGGGATCGTAGCGGGAGGCGCACGTGATTGCCGTGGTTGTGACCGGGCTTGCAGCGGCCGCTGCGGCTGGAGTGGCCGGATGGCTGCTTGGCCGCCGGGCGGCCGAATCACGCGCGACCGGGTTGGAGCGGAGGCTGGCCCTGCTTGAAGACGCGGCAGGGCGCAAGTATCGCGACCGGCTGGCGTTAATGCGACGCCGACTGGGCTTTGTGTTTCTGGACGGGCTGCCAGCCGCGGCCGACCACGAGGTCGCGGAGCTGTTTGAAACCGGGACAAGGCATGCGGCGCAGGCCGAATGGGACAAGGCCGGCGAGCGTTGGACCAAGGCGCTGGCCAAAGCCAACCCGGCCGAGGCCGCGGCACTGCGAGTCCTCTGCGGGACATGCAGGTTGTTGCTGAACCAGCCAAAGGAGGCGCAGTCCGAGTTCGAGACCGCGTTGGCCGAGAGCCGACAGGCCCATGACCTGGCCGGCACCGCGGCCGGCCTTCTGGCGTTGAGTGCGGTGGCGACCGAACAGGGCATGTCGCGAGAGGCCGGTCGCTATCTTGACGATTGCGAACGTCTGAGCCGGAAGCTGGGTCTAACTGAGCTTGAGGCAGCGGCGTTGGTCCGACTGGCCGAGCTGGCCGAGGCGGGTAGGGAATACGACCGGGCGCTGGCCTTTCACCGCCAGGCGCTGCGAGCCCTGCAGGCTGCCGGCGACCGCGTTGGGGCAATCCGTCAATACGGGGCGGCCGGCGAAACGCTGTTCCGCAAGGGTGAATTGGACAAGGCGCGCGCCGCACACGAGGACGGGCTGCTCCTGGCCAGGCAGGTGCGGGACCGGCTCGGCGAGGCCGAGCGACTGGCTTCCATCGGCGTCATCCACCGCGTCCAGGGCGATACTGCGCGTGCTCTTGATGTGCTGGAGAGGGCTTTTCAGATCTACGAGGAGATTCACCAACCGCGGCTGATGGCGCGGTTGCTCTCCGAACTGGCGCTCATCCACGAGGGACTTGGCGAGCCGGACGCGGCCCACGAGTACCATGAGCGTTCGCTGGCGCTTGCGCGCCAAGTCGGCGATCGCCATCTGGAGGCACGGAATCTCGAGCAGATGGCCGAGCTCTGCCTGCCTCAGGGCGCACTCCAGCAGGCACAGGCGATGTTCGAGGAAGCAGCGCAGATTGACCGCGAGGACTCAAGGAAACGAGACCTGTGCCACGACCTGACCGGAGTCGGCCGGGCCCAGCTGCGGCTTGGCCGTGCCGCAGACGCGACTAGGTCTTTGACCGATGCGCTGGTCCTGAGCGAGGAGTTGGCGGACTCGAAGGCCGAAACGTGGGTATCACTGTACCTCGGGCAGGCGCAGCGCGCGGCCGGTCTACCGGCCGAGGCGCTGCAGAGGCTGGAGCGGACGCAGGCTTTGGCCCGAAGGCTGGGGGACGAGGGGATTCTGGCTGCAGCCTTGGCCGAGGCCGCGCTGGTTCACGCGGGGCAGCGCGACTGGCCCGGTGCAGCGGCAGCGGCCCAGTCCGCCGCCGATTTGCACCGGAAGCTCGACGACAAGCGGGCACAGGCGCGTGACCTGGTAGACATAGGCGTGGCACTCAGGCACCAGTCGCGGCTGGATGAGGCCAAGTCTCGGTTTGAGGACGGGTTGCGGCTGGCCCATTCGAGTGACGATTCCGAGATTGAGGCGTGGGCGCTATTCGAGATGGCCGCGGTCAACCTTGCTCTGAGCAATCCCGGGCTCGCGCGGGAGCATCTGCAGCGGTCACTGCAACTGCGCGAAACCGAAGGTGACTTGCGGGGCCAGGCTCAGTGTCGGCTGGAGCTGGGCCGGCTGCTTGCAGCGGCAGGGGAGACCGAAGCGGCCCGGTCGCAACTGGATCAGGCCGCACGGCTGTTCGTCAAACTGGACGACCGGGAGCGCGCAGCCGATACGACGCGGGCGCTGGCCGGTTTGCCGGGCTCGGGCGGCGGGGTACAAATCCTAGGGCAGTGACGCAGGCGCGTGCTGCCGCGGGTTGACTCCCGGGGCAGTGCTGCTACAATTCGGTCGTAAGAAGGGCGATTAGCTCAGTTGGTTAGAGCGCTGGTCTCACATACCAGAGGTGACAAGTTCAACTCTTGTATCGCCCAGTGCCCCGCTCGGGGCATTTTCTTTTGTGCGGACGTCCGCGCTATCTGCGGCCGCGCTTCCGGGCCGGGACGGTTCCAACGCCCTCCCAGCGGAAGCCCATCTGGCGGCGGTAGCGGCGGCGCTGCAGGCCGCTGAATCCCAGTTTGTCGCAAGCCTGCTCAAAGGTCAGTCCGCGCGCGAGCAGTTTGCGGATGGACTCCTGGCGGCACAAGCGCTGGATTCTGCCGGCAGGCTCGATTTCACGCCTTACCTGGCGAATGGCCTCGCGAACATGGTAGTCGCTGACTCCGTAGTGCCGGCCGATCGCCGACAGGGATTCGCCGCGGTCGTGGAGGTTGGCCATGGCGAGGCAGGTCCGGCGCGACACGGTACGGTGCCAGGCGCGAATGCGGCGGCTCGGCTTGACCTTCAGTCGCGGCATCAATTGCCGGATGCGCTCACGGGAGACGCCCACGGCCCGGGACAGCTCAGCCTGAGTCATGCCGGAAACGGCTTTGCCCAGTTTCTCGATCTTCCGAGATGCGGTCAGTTCCATCTAGCCTTCCTTTCGAGTTGAGATAATTATCATCGTTCGGCAGTCGACATTCGTCACCGGGCCGGCTCGGAGCCGGGGTCGATCCGGGCTATCTTCACCCGGGTCAACTGCTGGCGGTGTCCCTTCTTGCGTCGGTAGTTCTCCCGCCGGGTGAACTTGTAGATTGTAATCTTGCTGGCCCGGGTGTGGCCGACTACATCGGCATCGACCCGGGCGCCGGGAACGGTCGGGTTGCCGACGACGGCTTTGTCGTCGGTGCGCAAAAACAGCACCTCAAGCGGCACCGTCGTGCCGGGCTCGGATTCCAGGTGGGGAACCGTCACAACATCCCCTTCCTTGACGAGGTACTGGCAGCCAGAAACTCTGACAATTGCGTACATCTTTAGTCTCCTAGCGGGCCGGGTTGAGATGGTGCGGGCTGGGTCGGGGT
>CAYOCZ010000400.1:0-3332 GCA_964402475.1 uncultured bacterium
AGCCAGCGCTTCCGCCGTCATAGGTCCTCAGAATCACTCCTTGCGCGCCGACTGCAAAGCCGGTATCGGCACCGTGAGGGAAACACAAACCCCGCAAGGTGACGGTGACTCCCGAGGGTGCGTCCGTACGCCGGACATAGGTGGGGCTGAGCGTCTTGCCGATGAACCCGTCGGTCCCGCAGACGTACGCGGCTTCCGAGGTGGGCACGTCGACCCCGTAGAAGGCCACGATGACAGGGCACCTTACACTATCCCACAGGTTTGCGCCGCCGTCGTCGGTGTGCCGGATGAGTCCGTGCGTCGAGTCGTTACCAATGAGGTAGCCTCTCAACGGGTCCGTGGGTGAGAACGCCGCGGCGGTCAAGTCCGCGATAGTCAGGGGACCCTGAACCGCGAAGGTGCTACCTCCATCCGTGGTCGCCATCACAGAGCCGCTGTCACCGACAACCACGCCGATGTCATCGGTCGCCATGCCACAACTGCGTGACGTGGACAACGGCCCGCTTATGATGATCGAAGTCCAGTTGTCTCCGCCGTCGGTGGACTTGAGCACCCTCGAGCCGCCGTCGTGAGGATACAACCCAATGTAGCCGATCTGGCCGTTCTCGGGAAACTGAATGCTGTTCAGCACACCGCTATCGGGAACAGCCATCGCGGTCCAGTTCGCCCCGCCGTCAGTGGTTCTAATCGCCATTCCCGCGGCCCCGACGGCAAACCCGTCTTTGTTGTCCCTGAAGTAGACAGAATTGAGCATGCCATGGAGCTCCACGTTCTGCGTCTGCCAACTGGCGCCGCGGTCGGTGGTCTTCACCACCACACACAAGCCACCCAGGCTCTCCGATACGCCGCCGACCGCGTATCCGACTTGCGTTCCCTCAGGGAAGTGAACTGCGGACAGATAAGCCACTGTCCCTGAGTTCAGTTGTTCCCAGCCTCCAAGACCCAGTGCGCACAGCAACGACAGGCCGGTTATCGCTGCTGCATTGCGCCGAAACCCAGCGCTCATTCCTACTCCTTTGCCTGCCCCCTAGTGTTCGACCACCAGCTTCTGCGTCGTGCTGAAGCCATCAGTCTCGACCTTCACCACGTACACGCCCGCCTGGAGCTTGCGCAGGTCCAGAGCCACGGTCCCGACGCGTCCGACCGGAATCGTCTGTGACCGCACGCAGCGGCCGGTCACGTCGTACACGTCAAGCGTGGCGAGCCCGGCTTGAGGCAGGATGTACCGCGCCGCCGCAAATCCGCCGAGAGGGTTCGGGGCAATCGAGAAGGAGATGCGTCCAATCGCTGCGTTCCGGGCCGCGACACCCGCGCGCCCCACTGTCAACGGCCTGACCAGCGTGTCGTTTGAAGGTCTGCCGTCAAGCGGCACCAGGGTGATGCCGGTCATGGTGTAGTTACCGGGGTCGAGCTTCGTTGCATCGGCGAAGGTCACGACCTTGGTCTGGCCGGACTCAACCGGGCCGCTGTTGGCAGTGCCTGCGTAGAGCGTATCGCCGAGGTCGGAATTCCGGATGACGTAGAACCTGGCAGGGATGTTGCTGCAGTCCTGCAGGCCGCAGTTCCTGACGACGACCTGCGGTGCGAAGGTCGTGTTGGAGTCGACCCATACGTCCGGGACGGTGATCTCCTTTGTTGAGCCGTCGTGCTGCGCGGCGGTGTAGTACACGTCGACACCGAAATCCGAATAGCCGTCGCGACTGGACTGTCGCCACTGCCCGGTCGCGGGTTTCCATATCCAGTCGTTTCCGCGCTCAACCGGAGCAGACACGTCTATCCCCAGAAACGGGTAGCCAGGAAAGATGGAAGTCTGGTAGTAGCAAATGAAGAAGGTGTCGGAATCTACTTTGGCCGGCGGGTCGAAGTGGACTTTGTTCCGATACAGGAAGGGCCATGTGTCCGTGTGAAGCTTGCCGACCCATGCCCCGAGCTGAGTCCCGGGGTATCCGTGCGGCGAACCGTCGTTCTCGCGAACCCTGACTTCCGCGTCGTAGTCATCCCCATACCAGCTCGCGACCCAAAGCACCACCTTGTCTATCGTCAGCACCGACACCGAAGGAGAGAACATCGCCGTCAGTTCGCCGCCCGGCTCAGTCCAGGAGATGGCGTTTTCAAACGTGCCATCGAGGTAGGCCGGGTGTCCATTGCCCCAATCCGAGACGGTTAGTCGCCCTGCCTTCCAGTCGTTCTCCGGCTTCTCGTCACCGGGAAGAGCTGTGGTCATCGTATCGAGATACACCTTCTCCTCTGCTGGCGGAACCCAAGGTGGGAATTCGGCCGTGAGAACGATGCCGGGTTTGATGCTCGAAACGTAGACGGTCTCAGGGCCGTAGACCCGCGAGCCCGCCGCGGTGTCGTACACGACGCAGACCACTGGCACGTTCGTCTGCGTCTGCGACCCGAAGTTCTTCACTGCGCAGGCCGGGAAGACCGTGTCGCCAAACGGTACGTAGATGTCGACCGAAATCTTCCAGACACCCACGTCGTCAGTCAGGATGGCCGGCAGACGCGGCGAGGGCGAACCTTGAGGGCTGTAACCCGCCGACCCCGTCGGTCTGGGGCTGGTCAGCGCGTCGGCCGTAGCCAGAGGCCCGACGCTGGTTTGGCCCCCAATGATCCCGCCTGCAAACAGCAGGCAGCCTATCGCGGTTAGAACGCGCATGGACACAACCGCCTCCTTTTGGCTGGCTTCGCCCACCGGCGAACTCGCAGAGCCTGTGCCCAGCCGTTCCGGCGGGCAACCAACCACCTGTCGTTCAGCGATAGCATCGACTGAACCTCGCGCAATTGTACCTCCCCTTCCCTTGCTGTCAAGTCCACGGCCCAAATCGCGTCTGCGTCGTCTGTTGGCTAGGCGTTCTTGACTTAGACGCCATCCGTCCTAGAATAACCGCCCATGTCAATCGACACCCTCGAACTGAAGTCGTGCATCCAGTGCGGCCGGTGCTCAGGCGGTTGCCCGGTCTCCATGAAGTCGAGCCTGAACCCGCGCAAGCTGGTCTACTGCTACCTGAACGACCTCTGCCAGGGCATGAGCGTCGACGAACTGGGTCTCTGGGAGTGCACGACGTGCTCCACCTGCACCGAACGGTGCCCGAAGGCGGTCCGGCCTGCCGAGCTCGTGGTCGAAATGCGCTCTAAGGTCATCGAGAGCGGACGGATGACGACCCAGATTCAGGGCGCGCTGGAGAGCACTTATCTGCAGGGCAACCCCTGGGGCCGGGGACGGGAGAAGCGGATGGACTGGGCCCAGGGCCTTGACCTGCCGATTCTGAAGCCGGGGGCAAAGACTGACGTGCTGCTATTCGTCTGCTGCACTCATGCGTACGACC
>CAYOCZ010000401.1:0-3328 GCA_964402475.1 uncultured bacterium
CGGGTAAGAAAGGCGTGGACGAAACCACCGATGTGCCCGTCCATCACTCCGGCGAGGTCGTGGGTCGTGAATTCAGTCCGGTGGTCCTTCACCTGTTGGTAGGGAAAGAAGACGTAGGAGCGAATCTGGTGGCCCCAGGCGATTTCGGTCTTCGACGCATCGAGCTTCTCCCGCTTTTCGTCCTGTGCGCGCTTGTAGAAGTCGAAGAGCCGGGAGCGGAGGATCTTCAGGGCATTGGTCTTGTTCTGGAACTGGGAGCGCTCGTTTTGACAGGTGACGACGATGCCGGTCGGGATGTGGGTGAGGCGGACCGCGGTGCTGACCTTGTTGACGTTCTGGCCACCGTGGCCGCCGGCGCGGAACGTGTCGAGCTTGATGTCACTCGGGTTGATTTCGACTTCGATGTCGTCGACCTCGGGATAGACCGACACCGCGGCGAAGCTGGTATGGCGGCGCTTGTTGGCGTCGAACGGCGACACTCGGACCAGGCGGTGCACCCCGATTTCGGACCTGAGCAGGCCGTAGGCGTAGGTGCCGGTGACTTCGAGCGTTACGCCCTTGATGCCGGCTTCATCGTTGGGCTGGAGGTCGAGCACTTCGTACGAGATGCCCTGCAGTTCAATGTAGCGGGTGTACATTCGGTAGAGCATTTCGGTCCAGTCGCAGGACTCGGTGCCGCCCGCGCCGGGGTGAATCGAGAGGATTGCGGCGCGGGAGTCTTCCTGGGACCGGAACATAGCCCGCTCCTCGAGCGCTTCGAGTTCGTGACCCATGGCCTCGACCTGTGCGGCCAGCTCCTTGCGGGCTGGTTCATCCGACTCGTCAAAGAGCCCGACCATCTCGGTTGTGTCCTTGAGTTCGGCGGCGAGCCGGTCCACGCGCCCGAGCAGGTCGTGCAACGCCGCGATGCGGCGCATCGCGGTCTGGGCGCGCTGGGCGACGTTCCAGAAGTCGGGCTGGGAGCTGGTCTTGGTGAGCTCGCCTAATTCGGCTCGGCGTCCGGGCAGGTCAAAGAAACTCCTGCAGTTTGTGCAGGCGCTCGGCCATGTTCGCAAGCTCGGGCGCCGCGCCTCGGGTATCGCCGGACACGGGCTGGGCTACTTCGACTCGGGCTCGGCCGCAGGCTTGGCCGGTTCAGTCTTTGGCTTGGCGGCCTTGGGTGCCTTCTGCGCCTTCGGGGGCTTGGGCACCTTTGCCGGCTTGGCCTTGGCAACCTTGACCGGCTTTGCCGGTTTGGCCGGAACCACGTCGCCGTACTTGCGGCGGAACTTCTCGACCCGCCCCGCGGTGTCCACGAGCTTCTGCTTGCCGGTGAAGAACGGATGACAGGCGGAGCAGAGGTCAACGTTCATCTTCGGCCTGGTCGAACGGGTCTTGACCACGTTGCCGCAGGCGCAGGTGATGGTCGACTCAACGTACTTGGGATGAATCTTCGATTTCATTTCACATCAACTTTCGCTCATCGCTTCGAGGAACTCTTTATTGTTGCGGGTCAGGCGCATCTTGTCAAGGACGAACTCCATCATCTCGACCGGGTTCAGCTCGGCCAGGAGTTTCCGCATCACCCAGATGCGGTTGAGCTCCAACTCGGTCAGGAGCAGCTCTTCCTTGCGGGTGCCGGAGCGCTGCAGGTCGATGGCCGGGAAGATGCGGCGGTCGGCCAGTTTCCGGTCGAGGATGAGTTCCATGTTGCCGGTGCCCTTGAACTCCTCGAAGATGACTTCGTCCATGCGCGAGCCGGTCTCGACCAGCGCGGTCGCGATGATGGTCAGGGAGCCACCCTCTTCGATGTTGCGGGCCGCGCCGAAGAACTTCTTGGGCTTCTGCAGGGCGTTGGAGTCGAGACCGCCGGAAAGGGTGCGGCCGGAGTGCGGGACGACGAGGTTGTGGGCCCGGGCGAGGCGGGTAATCGAGTCGAGCAGGATCACGACGTCGTAGCTGTGCTCGACCAGCCGCTTGGCCTTCTCCAATACCATGTCCGCGACCTGGACGTGGCGCTCGGGCACCTCGTCGAAGGTCGAACTGATGACTTCGGCCTTGACCGAACGTTCCATGTCGGTCACTTCCTCGGGCCGTTCGTCGATCAGCAGGATGATGAGTTTGACCTCGGCGTGGTTGGCGGTGATGCAGTTGGCGATCTTCTGGAGCAGGATGGTCTTGCCGGCGCGCGGCGGAGAGACGATAATGCCGCGCTGTCCTTTGCCGATGGGCACGAACAGGTCCTCAACCCGCATCGAGAGGTCGTTCTTCTCGGCCACCTCGAGCTGAATCCGCTGCAGCGGGTAGAGCGGGGTCAGGGCTTCGAACGGGATCCGGCGCCGGTCTTCGGCAAGCGGCGTGCCGTTTTCGGTGTCGATCTTCAGGAGAGCGAAGTAGCGCTCGCTGTTCTTGGGCGGCCGCGCATGCCCGAAAATGGTATCGCCGGTCCGGAGTCCGAACCGTTTGATCTGGGACGGCGACACGTACACGTCGTCCGACGAAGGCAGGTAGCTGTAGTCGGGCGAGCGGAGAAACCCGAAACCCTCATTGAGGATTTCGAGCACGCCCGTTACCTCGACGCCTTCGGCGCCGGCATTGCGCTGGCGGGCGTCGGCTTCCAGGATGGCCAGGACCAGGCCTTGTTTGTTGCGGTCCCGGTAGTCGGGGACGTTGAGCTTCTGAGCGAGGTCGAAAAGCTCGGCTATCTTCTTGTGCCTAAGTTCTTCCTGAATCACTGTCTCTCCTTCTCGGGGCGGATGCTCCGGCCTGTATGTTGACGCGTTGCACGGAGGACCGCCGGATTCGACTCACCTTGCCAGGCTGATAATTCGCGCCCGGCCGTCGGGACTGCCGATTAGAGGTTCAGAAAACTGGGTTGGAAACCGGCAGACCTGATTCTGAACAGACTGGGATATTTCTCCTGAAGGACAATAGGGCTCCCGGGTCTCCGGCTCGCCCCATCCGGGAAGAGTATAGACACCCCCGCCTGCGTGTCAAGCAAGGACCTCGCGTGTCAGACAGAGGCTGCGCGGCCACCGCAGAACGCGATAGGACCAGCCCGGTCCCGCTCATCTCCTTCCGACCCTGGTTCGCCACGCCGGGCCAATTGCTGTGCGGGCTGCTAGTCACCAGGATGCTCGCGTCGTGACCTGCGATGCTACTTAGTGCGTCTACCGGAGTGCTGCATGGCATGCGTAGTCGGAGGGAATCCTGACCGTGGCTCCGCCCGGGACACGGGCTGCGGCGGGCGCGGGAACCTTCCTCGTTACTCCTCAAGAAGCTCGGCAAGTTGGTTGCGAAGTTCTCTGCAGAGGGATTCGGGAAGGAACCTGGACGGGAATGTGGACTG
>CAYOCZ010000402.1:0-3324 GCA_964402475.1 uncultured bacterium
CAATAACAGGT
The DNA here is from genome assembly GCA_964402475.1 of uncultured bacterium. Classification (GTDB taxonomy): domain Bacteria; phylum Hydrothermota; class Tepidihabitantia; order Tepidihabitantales; family Tepidihabitantaceae; genus UBA2258. The sequence goes on from CAYOCZ010000402.1 coordinate 12, forward strand.
GGCGGCTGAGCTGAGCGGCCGCCATGGGCTGCGGTGTTCGAGCACGATCAGTTCAGGGTCCTCCACCTCGCGGCGTGGCGGGCTTCGCGTCCAAAGGCCAGGATTCGATGTCGGTCCGCGCCGTGCCGCTTGCTTGCGGTTCCCCCGCGGGCGAAGTCGCGGGCGATCTCGGGAACGCCCGCAACGTCTCCGCGGTGGTGGCTATCCTGTGGCCGCCCCTCGCAAGACACGCCAAGAGGGTGATTGAGGGTAGACCCGCACCCGCGGTGAGTGCACCCCGACTCAGTCCCGGTTGACCGGAACCCACTGCTATCGTCTACCCCGCCCGCCTGTCAAATGGACGGGTTCCCGCCGCGTTCGCGATTCCACGGTTGACGCCGGTGGGACTGAGGGTAGAATGTCATGTTGGCTGTGTCCACCGTCGACCCAGCCGTGTTGTTGATTCAATCCCTCAGAGGAGGTGTGTTGCGTTCCTTCGTGCTCGGGCTCGCATCCTTGCTTTGCCTCGCTGGACGAGCTACGGCTCTTGACCGTTCCGGGCCGATCGTGGAAGCTCGGATCTACTTCGACGACATCCGGAGTCTCTCGCAGCTCGGCGACCTCGCCGGCCAGCTTGACATCTGCACGCGGGTCAAGGACGAACTGGGCGGCTATCTTGTCATCAACACTGACGCGACCCAGCTCGAACAAATCCGGAAAGCCGGCCTGCTCGTTGACGTCACCTACAAGGACATCCGGCAGAAGTTCTACCAGATGACCGGCGTCCGGCCCGGAGACGTCGACGCCACCTGGGACTTCGGCTACTACCTAACCTACTACGAAATGCAGGACACTCTACAGGCGCTGGCAGCCGCTTATCCGACCATCTGCACCAGGTTCAGCCTCGGACTGACACCGCAGGGCCGTTCGCTGTGGTGCCTCAAGATCTCCGACAATGTCGGCACGGACGAGGGCGAGCCCGCCTGTTTCTTCAACGGGGCGACCCACGCCCGTGAGCCGCTCGGCACCAACTGCTGCGTTGCCTTCGCCACGAGAATCCTCTCTGAGTATGGTCGCGACTCGGTGTCAACCTGGCTTATTGACAACCGCGAGATTCTCATCGCGCCGGTGATGAACCCGGACGGCTACGTCTACAACTCGGACTCAGGCGGTTGCGAGTCCAACTGGCGCAAGAACCGCCGAAGCCCGATGCCGCCTGACATCGGAGTTGACCTCAACCGCAACTACGGCTACAAGTGGGGTTACAGCAACTGGGGGTCGTCCTTCCGGCCTCAAGATGAAACCTACCGCGGCCCGTCGCCGTTCAGCGAACCCGAGACGCAGATAATCCGCGACTTCCTGGCTGAGTACGAACCACACAACTGCATGGACTTCCACTCCTTTGGCCGGTACAACATGTATCCGTGGGGCTACGCGAAAGTCCGGCCGCCGGACCAGGCCATGCTCGAGGAAGTAGTCGACACTTTCCAGTCCAACAACCACTACCCGATCTCGCACACCGGGCAGGTCTATGCGGCCATCTACGCCTGCAACGGCATTTCAGTGGACTGGGAGTATTCGGACACGACGGGCAAGTTCGTGACCTACGCCTTCATCTGCGAACTCGGCATCAACGATTTCTGGTACGGATGGGTCGACTCGAGCTACGTCAATAACGAGTGCAACCTGAACGTCCCCAACCTGTACTACCTGACCCGGGTAGCTGGGGTCTATTTCGAAGGACTGTCGGCCACCGTCGATGACTCCGCCACTGGCAACTGCAATGGCCAGCTCGACCCGGGCGAGTTATCGGGTGTCTGGTTCACAGTCAGAAACCAGGCCATTCACCCTTTGGATTCCGGGTACGCAGTGACCGCGAGGCTTGTCTCCGGCGACGCCCGCGTGCAGGTCCTGGACTCCAGCCTGTCGTTCCCCAACGTCTCCCGTGCGAGTTCGGCAGATAACAACGCGACCCAGTTCCAGGTCAGGGCTTCTGACACCATCGATCCCGGCACGCCCGTGCCACTGCGGATGGAAATGACCTTCACCGACGCCGGCCATGTGTACACCCAGCCGGTGGACTTCAAGATAGTCATCGGAGACAACCCCGTTGCCGTAACCGGTGTGCTGATCGGCCGCCGCCAAGGTAGGCGGACTCCCAGCCAACGTCGGCCCGTAACCGCGTCGGCTCCGCCTCTCTATCCCTCACGCCTGACCGCCACACCCAACCCGGCTGGCGACCGCGTCAACTTCAGCACCGCTCCCGTCACTGCCGCCGGCCGCCTCGACATCTTCTCTCCCGATGGCAGCCGAGTGTCGGCTCGCCACGTTTCGGGCCCGTACACGTGGGACTGCAGCCGTGTGCCGGCCGGCATCTATTTCTGTCACCTGGCAGCAGCCGGAAACAGCGTCACAACCCGAGTGAGCATTGTACACTGAACGCGAGTCTGCAAAGCGTGGAGCGGCAGCGGGCGGCCAGGACCGGGTGAGCTGACGATGGCCGCGCCGGAACTGAAACTCACAGCCAAACCCGAGGTCCGTCCCCTTCGCCAGGACGACGCCCGAGGCGTGTCGATGCTCGTCGCAGGCTGCTTTGCGGAACTCGGGACGGAGCCGGCGATGTCGGTCGAACAGACCGAGCAGCTCTTTGCTACGCCCTGGCTGAAAGGTGGCGTCGGCCTGGTGCTAGAGTGTGGTTCGGAGATGGCCGGGTACGGGTTCACACGACCGACCCGCTGGAAGGGAACCGACTTGGTCCAGCTCGGCCTGACGCTAAAACGGGGATACCGTGACCGCAAAACCTATCACATCCTGACTGACCGATTGCTGGAGGCGGCCTCGGAACTGGCCCGGAAGCACGAAATCAGCAAGATGATTGTCAATCTGCGCCGCACCGACACATCTCACCCGCCGGTAGTGCTCGAGCTCGGATTCCAGGAACACCCGGTTTCGATGCTCGGGTTCCGCCACGACCTCAAGGACATTCCATCGCGGCACCTGCCCCGGGGATTCTCCTGTCGCCCGGCGCGGCTTCCCGAGGAGAACTCGACCGTGCTGAATCTGTCGGGCTCGGCCTTCGACGACCGCGACCGGCAAGGTGAACCGCTGGGCGACACCTACCTCGACTTCATAGCTGGCAGGTCCGGGTTTGACCCGGAGCAGATGCTCGTGGTCGAGAACGCCGGCAACTTGATTGGCTACATCATTGTCGACTCCGCCGCCTACTCCGGTGGCTGCTACAACATCCTTGAAGTCGGTGTGCTGCCCGGCTCGCGCAACCGCGGCATCGGCTCGGCGCTCGCCCGACAACTCGTGTCCGGCGGCAGCCAGATCT
>CAYOCZ010000403.1:0-3323 GCA_964402475.1 uncultured bacterium
CGTTCTGTTCTCTGAGTTCCAGAACCAGGACTCAAGCTGGGTACCGGCGTCGATAGTGATGCAGGACCTGTCGCGCGGCAGCACGACCGAATTGAAACTGGAGAAGCTGGAATTGAACACCGGGGTCAAGGACAACCTGTTTACCGAGACGAACATGAAGAAGGGAGCATGAGGAGAAGTCAGAAGGCAGAAGTCAGAAGGCGGAAGTCGAGCCGGCGGAACCGGAGAGGGCAATGACGGCGCTGCTGCTCGTGGGTCTGCTGGCCGGGCAGTTTGAGGCTGACCTGCAGACGAGGATGCACCTCAGGCTGAATGCGCTGGACAGCGCCGCGGTGACGTGGTTTGAGACCAGGCCGAGCCTGGTGTTCAAGCCGGTGAGCAACGACAAGGTCGACGCGCGGATTGGCATCGAGTTACGCGCGAGTGGTTTCCCGAATACGACATCGGTGTCACAACTCGGCGAGCCCGGAGCCATTGAGCCGGTGTCGGTGTTGCTGGGCGAGACCTACGTGCGTGTCTATGACGCGCTGCCCGGATTGAACCTGACCCTCGGTAGGCAACTGGTGCACTGGGGAACGGCCGATGCCGTGAACCCGACCGACAATCTCGTCACGCCGGACTACTCGGACCCGTTGACTTGGGACGCCCGGCGGCCGGTTTGGATGGCGCATGCCGAGTATGCGCCCTGCCAGTTCCTTGGGTTTGAGCTTGTGGCCAAGCCGGTATTCGAGCCGGCGATGTCCGCGCCGAAGCGGTGGTTCGGGATTGAGAATCTGCCGACTAGCGAAGCGCTCAGGCAAGGCCTGATGCAGCAACTGGTCGGACAGGGCCTGGACACCGCGATGGCGCGGCAGGTCGCCGGCCTGTACACAATCACGGCCAGGGAGGATTTCCATTTGCCAGGGAACCGGCTGAAGGACATGACATACGGTGGACGGGTCAAGACCCACTTCTCGGTCTTGGATGTCTCGGCCAGCATCCTGCGAGGTTATGACTTCCTGCCGAGCGCCACACCTGCCGCGGTGATTGACACTCACGCGCTGACGCTTGATTTCACGCTGCGTGAGCGCTATCCGAGACGAACGGTAATAGGCGGCGACGTTGCGGCGAACGCAGGCGGGGTCGGTCTTTGGGCAGAGGCTGCCTACTCGGTGTATGATGATGCGCTGCCCGAGGACGGAATCTCAGTGGTTGGCGGCGCGGACTGCACGCTGGCCGGCTTCTATGTGAACGCGCAATACCTGCACGGGCAGTTCCCATTGGCCCTGGCGCAAACCCAGGGAGAGCCGGCAAGAGACTTTGTGCTCGGGGCAATCGAGCGGAAGTTCGCCGGCGAGCGGTTGCTCGTGCGCGCGGGTGGTGCGGTAGATGTGAAGCACGGTTCGCTCGCCCTGTTGCCGCTGGTGCGGTGGATGCCGGTTTCAGGGCTTGAGCTTGACCTCGGCGGGTTGGTCTTCAGTGGCAAGGCCGGGTCAGCCTTTGAGCCACTGAGTGACAACGATGAGTTCTTCGTCGGCGCGAGGTACCGCTTCTAGATGGATGAGACCGGGCTGGTTGCAGTGACCGGTGCGACCGGGCATGTCGGGAATGTCCTCGTCCGCGAGCTGGTCCGCCGCGGACAGACCGTCCGGGCGGTAGTGCATCCTTTCGAGACAACCGAGGCAATCGCCGGGCTAGACGTCGAGGTGGTTCGCGCTGATGTGAGGGAGTATTGTCCGCTCGTGCCGGCGTTGGCGGGCGCCGACATTGTGTACCATCTCGCCGGGATCATCACCATCTCCGACGGCCAGGCGCGCCTGCTGCACGAGGTGAACGTGCTCGGGGCGCGCAACGTGGCGCGGGCATGTCTGGAGGCGGGCGTGCGCCGGCTGGTCTACACCAGCTCGGTACACGCGCTTGAGGAGCCCCCGCACGGTGTACCGCTCTGTGAGACGACCGAATTCCGGCCGGATGCGCTGGACGGCGACTATGCCAGGTCAAAGGCGCGTGCGAGCATCGAAATCCGCAAATGCGTGGAGCGGGGATTGGATGCGATGATGGTGTTCCCCTCAGGCATCATTGGGCCGTACGACTTCCGGCTTTCCGACATGGGCCACTTGTTCACGGACTTCGCCCGTGGCCGCCTGAGTGCCTACGTTGACGGGGCGTATGACTTTGTGGACGTGCGTGACGTGGTCGCCGGGCTGATACTCGCTGCCGAGAAGGGGCGGCGGGGCGAGGGCTACATCCTGTCGGGCGAGAAGGTCTCAGTGGAGGGTCTCCTCACCTTGCTGGAGCAGATCACCGGCGTACGCCCAAAGGCGCGACGGCTTCCGCTCCGCATTGCCCGGTTCGCGGCTCGGTTCGCGCCCGCGTACTATCGGCTACGGCGGGCCAAGCCCAGGTTCACCAGCTACTCGCTCCGAGTGCTGGCGTCGAACTGCCTCATGAGCAGCGCCAAGGCCGTCAGTGAGTTGGGATACGCGCCCCGACCGTTGAGAGACACGGTCAGAAACACCATTGAGTGGTTCATCGCAACCGGAAGGTTGCAGCTCAAGCTGCCGGATGCCGGCGTCCCCGTCCTGCGATGAGCCTGATGCTGTCGGTCCTCCTTACCGTGCAAGCGTTGACCGCCACCGACGTGGACTCAGTGTGCGAGCGGGCTTCGTACCTTCTGTGTCACCGACATCTGAACCAGACATGGCTCGATTCGGCGCGGACAATCGTCGCCGGCGTCCGGCAGCGCGAACCGGGTAACGAGGCCGGGCTCTGTCTCTGGACAGAGGTTCTTCTGCAGCTCGGCGATGACGCGCCAGGCATTCGGGAGAAGAGAGATTGGTACACAAAGGCACGGGCCGTGGCGGACACTCTGAGACGGCAGAATGACGGGAACCCCGACGGCCACATGTGGTGGGCAATCGCGCAGGGCAAACTCGGCCAGCTTGCCGGAATACTGAGCTCAGCCGGAATGATCGGGGACTTGAGGCGGGAGTACAGCGAGGTGCTGAGACTCGACTCCGGCTACGCGCTCGCCTGGTATGCCTTGGGGCGACTCCATGCCGAGCTTCCGTCGCTGCTGGGCGGGAACCTGAAGCGAGCCGAGGACTTTCTTCGTCGCGGCCTGGCTGCAGACTCGAACTACACTATCATCCGGTTTGAGCTGGCACGAGTCTACCTGCGGCAGCGGCGACGTGTCGAGGCCCGTCGTGAGCTCCATGCGCTACTCGCGACCGGTCAGCCGACCAACCCGGCCGAGTTTGCGCTCAGTGACCGCCCGGCGGCGCTCGAGCTCCTGGATTCCATCGAGGCCGGGCGCGGACAGCGGTCTCTGCCCTGAAACAGCG
>CAYOCZ010000404.1:0-3319 GCA_964402475.1 uncultured bacterium
GCGCACCCTGCGCAGCACGAACGTTGGGACGCAGGAATACACTCCGGGCATGTACTCGGCCCCCAACTTTTCGGTGGACGCCTCGACGGAGTGCCACCCGGGGCTGTACGTCTGGCCTACGCAGGAAGAGGCCGAGGATTGGAACCGAGAAAATAACGGCAGTGGCATCGTCGAGGTGGCCGTCGAGCCCGCTGTGCTGTTGCAAGCCGGTGGCAAGTGGCGCTGCCGGCGCTTCGAGGTGATCGCGTGAAAGCTCGCAAATCTGGCGACTGGTGGACGGAGAACCTGTCTCCGTGGAGTGGCTGTAAGGATCTGGCGCTGGCGCCGGAACAGAGAGCGACGGGGTGCCAAAAATGCTGGCTCCCCTCGCTGCTGACCGGGCCACGCGGCCGAGTGATCCACGGTGAGCTTCCGCCGTGGGAGATCGTGTTGCACCCCGAGCGGCTGGCCCAGGCGCTCCGCAAACGCGCCCCCCAGCGGTACGGCTGGATCAATGGCGAGGTTGCAGACGTGGCAACGGATCGCCCGGAGTACCTGGCCGCGTGCGTGGGCGTCGCGCTGGCCCGGCCCGATCACGGGTTCGGGGTGCCGACGAGCGACCCGGCGGCGCTGGTGACGTGGACGCGGTGGTATGCAACGCCCGGCCCCGGAGCTACGCCCGGGATATGGGACGGACACGATCCCATGCACACATGGGGGATACGGTTCGGGCAGTATCACGCTGGCGTTTTGTTCGCGGAGCAGGTCTCAACGGTCGCAGGAACGCACACTGAGCACCGACGGCCCGCATTGGGCAGCCACTTCCCGCCCCGCAACTGGCTCTGGCTGATCTCCGCCTCGACGCAGCAGGAGGTGGACGAGCGCATGCCCCACGCTCGCACTCTCGCCGAGATGGGCTGGCGGGTAGGGCTTCATCTCGAGCCCCTTCTTGAATCGCTAGATCTGGACAAGAATTGCATGGTGTTCAACCGCCGTGCTGCTGTCCGGAAGATGGTTAACGGGCCGGCGTGTCTAAACCGAGATCAGGCAGAGGACACCATATCGCCAGTCCTCTGCTCCTGGGTAGCCAGTGGACCGCCGAAGGGGCACGGGCACACCGAGGCCGAGCTGAACTGGCACCGTGAGATCCGCGACCAGGCCCGCTATGCCGGCGTGCCCTACTTCTACAAAGGCGAGCCGCTGGACGGGTGCGCAAACACACTCCCGGCGGGCTGGCCGGGGAGCGAGGAGGTGCTCGCGTGAACGTCATCGGCCGGTGGATCGACGAGAACCCGGAGCAGGGGCACTACGCTGCATTCGCGGGCTTCGAGCAGGCCATCCGCGCGCATTCGGATCTGATGGCCGAAGCCTATGACAAGCTCGACGTGTACGAGCAAATCGAACTATTCGGATTTGTCGCAAAACTGCTGGAAGCAGAGGAGAGACCATGAAGACTACTCTTGAGGTTCGGCTATCCGAGGGCGTTGAACTGGCTGTGTCCTACGAGAAGCCGCCTGGATATCACTACGGTTCGCCAACGGCGATGGCCACAGGTATCCTCGAGGCAGAATGTCTGTATTGTGACACCGTTGTTGCATTCAAAGTGCCTTCGATCCGCAGTTCTATCTGGCCACAAGATACCCGATGGATAGATCTTCCGGAGGAACACGCACTCCCTGTCGAGGACCTCGCAAAAATGTTGACGAATGTCATCAGGACGCGGCCATGAGCAACCGCGACGCGATCCGCCTGATGAATATGGAGGTCAAGAGAACCGTCTCTGAGATGCCACACTTAGAGATCATGCGCGTCCTGTGGACCTATATTGATTACCTCGAAAATGTCGCACGAGACGCCCATTTGCAAGCGCGCCTTTCTGCTGAGGCGGTAGGCGGGAACGTCCCTGATATTGGGCGCTGGACGCTTCCGCCGAGCAAGCGTGAGGCGCCCCGTGTCTGACTGGATCGGGGCTGCGATGGCGGCGAGCCCCTGGAATGGAGGTACCATGAGCAACGAGACGAAGGCCGCGCTTGCGGCGCTGGATGAACTCGATTTCTACTGCGACGGATCTGGTGTGCGAACCCAAGCAGCCATCGCCACCATCCGCGCGGCGCTGACCCGCCCGGAGCCCGCCTGCCCCGAGCCCGGCCTGCATGCGCGGATCGCAGCGGCGCGCCGGAGGTTCGGCCACCTGGACAAGCTGCTCTCGGATCCCGAGTGGTGCGAGTGTAGCCTGGCCTGGACGCATGCCCACAGCCTGTGGGACGCCATACGAGAGGAGACGCCATGAAGGACTACATCGGATTCGCGATTATCATCATGCTCGCACTCGCCGGGGTCGTCTTTAGCATAGGGCAGGTCATGATCACGGATGCGAAACTTGCAGGGGTTGCCGCGTGTGCGGCTATCTGCAACGACGACGGTGCCGAACCTGTCGGAGGAGAAAAGCGCGTCGTGAAGTGCCTGTGCCCAAAAGAGGGTGGCGCGAAAGAGATCCGAGCCGGACAAGCCGCGGAGAAAGCGCCATGAGCGACGAAAAGCTGCACCCCTGTCGATGCCCAGAAAAGGGAGCCTCGCTTCAAAAGCACTATCCGCCACCGCCAGTGGAGGACACGCCGGTCTACTCCGTGCATTGCCCCGACTGCTGCGCAAGCGTCTCCTCGCTCGACGAGGCCGAGGCCCGCCGCATGTGGAACGCAGCCATGGCGCCGGAGCCGGCGGTAGTGCTGGTGGATCCGTCCTGGGAGTCGTTCGAGGTGCTTATCTCCGGGCTTCGGAAGCATGGCCCCGTCCTGCTCAAGCTGCGAGGTGCGAAATGAGCGACGAAACGAAGCGCGAAGCGGACGCGCTGGAGTGCGACCTGCTGCTGCTGGAGCGGCTGCGCAGCTCGCTGGAGGGCTGGGCGCAGGCCGTGACGGAGCTGACCCGGGAGAAGTACGCGGCCGAGGCGGAGGTGGACCGGCTGCGCGCTATCGTCGATCTGACGACGCGGCTCGACGCGGAAGAGCCTCGCGGCCTTCCAAGCTGGTCAGAACTGAGCAACCTGCAAGACGAAAACGAGAGTCTGCGTGGCTGGCAGAGGCGGGCCGTGGAGATACTTGGCGCGAACCGGGGGCGCGTCGCAGCCAGAGACCTGGCCGATGTGAACACGCTGCTCGACGAGGCAAACCCATGACCGCCGCGATCCCGATCGCCAAGGTAGCGCTGACCCTGCCCGCGCTGGTGCGGTTGATGTGCGCCGCGGGCGGCACCGTGCTACCCGGGGTCACGGTCCTGCCGCCCTGCACCGCGCACCCGCAGCCGGACGGCTCGCTGGTGATCTACGCGCCCGGGGCGGAGG
>CAYOCZ010000405.1:0-3314 GCA_964402475.1 uncultured bacterium
CTCATCGACCGCTTCTGTGAAGTCCGTCCCGATCGCCTCTCTGAACATCTCCAAGTTCACAACGAGTCTGTGCTCGCACTGAATGTCTGCAAGCGACAATGCGCGTACAAGAGGGTCCCCTTCTATCATGTTATCGTATAGGTCCTCGGGAGAGGGCGACTCTACGACATAAACCAGAAAGTTCGGTCTCGGTCCTGCATGGTTCATTGCCTACTCCTCGCAGCACACGTGCTGACCGACGTTCTTCAAGGTTACGCCTGTATGGGCATCGGGGACCTCTGTCGCCGAGAGCAGATTGCGAACGGTGCCGACGTCAGCATCGCCTAGGAACTCACAGACTTACCATGGTACCCACGGTCTGCGATATCGACGATCACCGGCCTGATGGCGTGCAGGAACTGAATGGCCGCACGTAGGCTCTCCTTGTGCCGTGGATGCCCGGGCCGTAGGTCTTCCATTTGAGTCACGGCCACGGCCGTGGCGAGCTGCTGCACAACAGACACCCCGTCGCCAGCATCCTCTCCAAGTTCCTCGCGAAGGAACTGCGACGCCTCCTGCAGCGCCGCGGGGTACATCCCGCAGAGCACCCAGACGCAGTTCTGCAGGTTGATGCCGATCACTCGGCGAGGGTCGATTCTTTGATCGGCGGGATTGCACTTTGCCAAGAACTCGTCTAGGCCCAGCTGACCTGAAAGATACAGGTGAGCTCTCTGGCGCATTGAGAGAGGCTTGGTCGGCACGTGCAAGAACTCGCTCACCGGCGCCCGGTTCACGGAGTAAAATGCGTGAAATGCGCCCGAGAATATCGTATAGCCCAGAAGGGGTGCATCGTCGCGGTAGTAACTATCGCCCTGATAGTGGAGCTGGATATCGGTATGACGGGGCCCTCGGTAGTCGTAGAATCGACGGCGCTCCCTAGACCACTCGATGTCCACATCGTGGGAATCGACTTCGGACTTGAGCGCGTCCTCCACTTGCCTCTTGAAGATGGTCATGTTGGTGGCTCGGTTGACGACGATTATCAGGTCCAAGTCGCTCTCTATCCTCCAGGGCCGACTACCCTCTTCGTCGTACCGTGAAGCCCCCCGACTCAGCATTCGTCCAACCGACCCAAAGACTCCAACGTGCTGAACCTGCGGGTTCTCGTATGCGACTTCCGTCACTCGGCTCAGAAGCCTTTCTATCTCCGGCTCCAAGTGCTCCCGGGCCGTTTTCCTTTGTTCATATTGCGAAGGGTACGTAAGGAGCTGCAGCAGTGGGTTCTTCTTCGCGATCTCTCCGACAAACGCGGATGCAAGCCTGTAGAGCTCTTCATGGAAAACCCCAAAGCCGAATTTGGACACAACCTTGCCCCCACTGGCCAGAACCACGTCCGGGATAGACACGTATACAAGGTGCCTCTGCTTCGCGCCACCAGAAAACTCTATCAGCAAGAGGCTGGCGCGCGGTATGAGCGACCGGACAAACCGGACAAGTGGACGATCGAGAGATTGAACCAGGTACACTGCAGGTTGTACTGTCAATTTGGACGCGCCACCGCCATTGCCCATGGACAGGAATTTCTTGACCCAGCTTTCTTCGCGCGTAGGGTCGTCGATCATCACGAGCCGATCATACTTGACACGCACAGGTCGCTTGTGGTCCGCCGCCTTTTCCTGTGCGATGACTCCGCTTACTACGTCGTCTCGATCTGACTTCCCAAGCAGGTATGTGGAGAAGACCTGACCTCCCCGTCTGCAGACTTCGTGCAACTGCTCCTTCACAAACTCCAGCGCATCGCCGTGTAGAGGAAACACGCGGACCCTGCGCCCAAAGCCAGGCACTACCTGAATGACGACCAGCGCAACCCCCACGACTATCAGCACGACCCCTACTATGACCAAGCCTGAGGATACATAGCGCGGCGTCTTATCGCTGACGTTCAAAACACCTATCAAACTGGTAAGACCGAAGCCAATGACTGCCAGCGCTACGGCATATCCTGCTTTCATGTTACTCGGGTCCCGCTGTCATCAGAACCCTTACGAATCCCTTCATTCCGTCAGTTCCTTCAGGCTTCGCTGAATCTCGGCGAGGTCGGAGGCGGAGAGGCTCCAGAGTTTGGCGGATTCGAGGTCAACTTGGGCCTCGACGGCTTGCAGCTCACGGCTTACGGCTTGCGGCTCAGAGCCTGCCGGAGTTCGCGCCAACTCGTGCGCCTGCATCGAGAGTTCAGTGAGCCTGTGGTGAGCTTTGTTCTTGGGGTCGTAGCGCGGGATTGCGATTCGCTTGAGGACGTTAGGCGCAGCACCTGCAAACACTACGAAACTCGTCACTGCGAAGCGAGACGGCGACGAGTTCAACACGGCACACAGGAAGTGGACTTCGCGTTCCGAGGCGGACGCGACCATGACTACTTTGTGGTTGGGGACGACTGCCTTGTCGTCAGCGGGGCCGATTACCGCGGTGCAGAACTCGGACGATATCTCTCGGAACACAAGCTTCCAAGGCATGAACGTGTAGTCCCCAACGTCGAACATCGAGTAGTACGGGTCGCGTTCAGGCTTGAAGTAACGGGCGTATACTGCTCGTTTCTCGAGTTGGCCCTTGAAGAGCGACAGGTAACTCAGCGTCTTGGGAAACTGCTTCGCCATTTCGGCGACGGGCACAGCCTTCAGTTTCATGGTCGGCAGATGCGTGACCAGCAGCCAAGAGGATGATTCGGCTCGCCATTTCCCAATGTCCCGTCCGCGCAGCATCCGATACACAAGGTCTGGTTCCACTGGTCTAGTGACTTCCGGCGCTTCCACCTTCGCGCCCTGTGTCACGTTGTGGACGACCAGAAGTCCGTCCGGGCGCTTGCTCACGACATTGAGCCAGAAGACCGCTTTGGCTCCACTGGTGTCGACTCCCTTGCGTGCCGTGTAGGCGGACTCGCCCAGTATCCCACGCATCGCCTTCAGGGCTCTGGTTCTCGCAGTGAGCCATGACGAAGTTGCGTCATCTGCGTCAACCGGTGCGGCCGCGAGATCGGACCGACGGGTGGCGCTGACCACGTCCTCAAGCGTGCTGTCGTAGGTGAAACGCGCCCCCTTCTCTCTGTGCCAGACGGTGTAGGGAATCGGGTAGCGCGTCGGTGAGCCCTTCTCCAGCACCATCACGGCAGTTCGGTTCGATGCTCCTTCGAACGGGTTCAGCTCGGCCATATCGTCCACATGGATGACACGGAGTGGGACTGCGTCCGCGTTGCCTATCTGTATCGTGAACCGGCGAAAGCCCTGGCCTCCACCGGCGGTTTTGAACACCGTCTGCGTTATCCCGAACCCCAAACGCCC
>CAYOCZ010000406.1:0-3303 GCA_964402475.1 uncultured bacterium
GCTCGTATTGGCGAGAATGAACTCGCCGATGACCTCTGACCCCAAGTTTGTGAGCCGCATAGTGTCGGCTATGATGTCCAGCGAATCGTTGTCCACGTCGAGGTCGCCTAGCTTCTGGAGGAACACGTAGCAGCTCTCGTAGACCTGCAAACCCGCCGTGTCCTTGCCGCTGATGTAGATTGAGCCGGTGTAGTCGCCATCCCTGAGGCCTACTGGCACATAGGCTGCCAAGGTGCAGACCATGGTCAGGCCCTGCGCCAGCGAAGAGGGCAGATTGGGAATGACGATGCTGTCGATGGTCCCACCCGGCCCCGTGAGTGAACCGGTGACGCTGACCGAATCCACTGGCGATATGCTGGGCCCGTCGATGGTGTCCGGATTGTATGAGGCACTCGTGTTGGCCAGTACGAACTCGCCGCGCACGCACTCCAGGGATTCTCCCGCGGTCGCCCATCTCCGCAGCCGCAGAGTATCGGACGCTACGTCGAGCGAGTCGTCGTCAATGTCGAGGTCGCCAAGCTGGTAGAACCGGAATATCACGAGCGCCTTGTAGGCGGCGACGTACGCATAGTCTCGGTCCACATCCACAGAGAAACACTGACCGCGCAGGTAACGTCCGGCCTCAACCGGATTTGCCGGGTCGGCAACCGAAACCACCCGCAGGCCATTCCACATAGGAACAAAGGCATAGCTACGGAGTAGTCCCACATCCTGCGCCACGTCATTTGGTGCATAGCTGCCCATTTCGACCGGATTCGCCGGGTTGGAAATCGAAAGGACGCGGAACGTACTGTCATAACCGCCGATGTAGGCGTACCCATCGCGCACAGCGACCGCCATGACACCACCGGGAGCGTAGCACCCAACCCGCACCGGGTTCGCAGGGTCTGCCACAGAGACGACGACCAGACCGCCGTCTCGGTCCGTGACATAGGCGTAGTCTCCGCCCAAGTCCAAGTTATAAGTAGAGGTGTAGATACCACCAGGCATGTGGCAATACCCTATCGAGAACGGGTGGACCGGGTCAGCGACCGAGAACACCTCCATGCCTGAAGCTACCGCCACGAACGCAAAGTCACTGCGGACAGCCAGAGCGATGGGCCCAGCCCTCGTGCGACAGCGCCCCACCTCGGCCGGGTTCGTCGGGTCGACAATCGATACAATCCGGAGCAAGGTGTCAAGTTCATCCGCCACGTACGCGAGGCTTCCGACGACAACGACGCGACATGCATTGCCGTCTATGTGGCAGAACCCAATCTCAGAAGGACTGGCCGGGTCAGCGACCCGGATGACATGCAGGCCATCTGCGTCGACTACATACGCGAAGTCCCCGACCGCGTCAACGCCAAACACCCAGCCCGGCATGTCGTACTGGCCAACAATCCGGACGTGAAGAGAATCAGCAGCAGACGCTGTACCGGCCAATACCGCCAGAGATAAGATGAACGGCATCGTTCTCAAGATCGCCTCCGTAGATTAGAGGGAGAACCCGCGTGGCTGCGAACCCAACGGCGGGGCGCTGTCTCCGCATCGTCATCCTTGTCCGCACCGTGGGGCCTCTGGCAATGCTAGACCAGAGCCTCGATCTGTCAACGCATGTCCTATGACGTGACATGGTCGTTGGAAGCAAGCCGGTGTCTCAGGGCGGCCGCTACGGCAGCGGCCGCCCTGCCCGCGTCTGCCTGCCGTCACTTGCTGGCATCGTAGACGAACACGATGAAAGGAGCATTTGCGCCGGTACCAATGACATCAGCGTATGTGCCGCTGACATTGCCACGATAGGTCCAGCCCGTGAGCAAAAAGCTACCCGCTCTCTCCAGCACTGCCCCACAACCCTCTTCAGTCAAGAGCACCGTGTGCCACCCATCTCTGCTCTGAGCAGCATCGGTTGCGATGATCGGCTCATCGTTCCATGTGGCCCAGAAGAGGGTTCCATCGGTGACGCCGGGCCAGTACTCGATTGAGGACGCGTGGTTCACTCGCAGGTCTGCGGAGCCGTTGTGTGCGCTTTGGTAATAGTGAAGCGTACACTCGGGGATATTGCCGCCGGGATCGAAGTAGGGAACTTCAAAGGTGCAGAACCCGTTCATGCGCGGATGCTGAAGACCGGCACTGTCGACGTAGCCGCGCTTGATCAACGGAATGGACCGCGTGTAGTACTCGCTCATGAGGCCCGTCTGGTACCAGTCAACGTGACCGCTAAGAGCCGTATCTGTGGCAACGAAGCAGGTATCCACCACGGTAGACGCAGCGTGTATGTTTCGGTTCGGCATGCCAACCGGTTGCTTGCACCCGACTAGCACAACTGCTGCCACCATCCCTAATGCCAGCAGCGTTCTTGTGACGATCATCAGATCTCCCTGTTGTCAAGGACGATCTTGCTCACTGTCGCGCCTCGCGGTGAGCTTCGCTGAATCGGCGTTGGGGGCGACACCCTGCTGCCTTCGGGTCAGCCTTCCGCTGACCTGAAGGCCAGCACCGAATTCTAGCCCCCGCCTACCACTTGTCAATGACAAGAACCGCTGCCCTAGGTCGTGGCAACGAAACGAGGTCCGAACTGAGGAACCGGGCTCGCCTAGCGAATGACCGACAGTTTTCCGACCTTGCTCGCCTTGCCGTCAGCCGAGACCACCAGGTACACATAGATGCCGCTGGCCACCTTTGCATCCCACTTGAGGTGGCCGTCACCAGACTCGGTTGCGCTCCAGACCGTTTGTCCTGACGCGTCGTAGACCACGACCCTCGCTCCGGACGTCAGCCCCTGGAAGTGGATGGCATCGTGCCCCGGTACTTGATGCGGCTTGAACGGTATCGGCGCCACTCGCAAGGAGTCGAGGTTCTGCCGCGGCTCCGGACCACGCACCACCAGGAAGAAGCTGTCCTGCACCTGATACCCGGCCGTGTCATACGCGCGGATGGTCGCCGTGCCGAGGTAGCTGTCGAGCGATTCGCCAACCGGGATGACCAGCGCCAGTGTGCATTCAACCGCCTGCCCAACTGCGAGCGACTCCGGCAGGTTGAGCACGTAGACGCTGTCCAAAGTCCCGTTCTGTCCCTCTACCTTTGCCTCAACCTTCACCGCTCGCAGCGGTGATTGGCTCGGCCCATCCGCTACATCCGGGTTGTACGAACTGCTGGTGTTCACGAGCATGAACCTGGCCATGCCGCTGGGCATGTAGACCGGCTGCACGCGCACATTCATCGTGTCGTGAACCACATCCAGCGAGTCGCCATCCACGTCGAGGTCTCCGAGGACATTCTTGACGAGCGCGCTGAATGTCTCCTGTATTGGCGCGCCCACCG
>CAYOCZ010000407.1:0-3299 GCA_964402475.1 uncultured bacterium
TCAATCTGGGTCTTCGCCTGTATCTCAATCCTGACCTCCACCTGGTTCTCAACCTAGCTCTTCTCCCAAATCTCAACCTTAGCCTGAACCTTGACCTCGTTCTAGACCCGGCAGCAGTCCTTTCATCTAGGCTCTTAAGAATCCTGAAGTTGAAGGTCACTTCGTATCCTCAAGCGGCTCTTCGAAGGCTATCCCCCGGGTAATCTGGGGGCAGCTCCCCCCACGGGAAATCGCACTTCTTTTCACAGGTTGGGGGTTGAGCTGAGTATAACTATATGAGGGCGGGTGAAAACGGGGACTGTCCCGCGCCGCTCGTTCCTACGGTGCCCCGGGCACGTTCGACGCAGGCGCTCCGAGGGACTGTCCCCAGTTTTCAAGCCTACCCGAGGGCCGAAACACCTAACGCTAAAGGAGTTACACTATGGAAAGTCTGCTCAAGCCGATGAAACTGAGCCCGGAGACCAACCGGGTTCTCGAAGAGATCCGCAAAGGTGCGGAAAACGCCCTGTATGGCGCAGCCCCGGCCGAGGCCGATAGGCTGTTCCACAAGCACGTCGAATCACTCATCACGGGTGCGGGCCTGCCGACAATGCAGGTCATCCACTACCGCTGGTTCCTGCGTGAACTCGCGCGCCTCTGGCGAACGCGGGAGGGAAGAGACCTCGCATTCCACCTCGAGCTCTGCCTCCGCAAATGGAAGGGCCTCGGGCTCGAACCCCGCACCCTCCAGTTCCTCATCTGCGAAGCCCACTCGCGACTGAAGGCCGAAATCGCAGGGACTGTCCCGAAAACGGGGACTGCACCGCGCACCGCGCGCTCCAAGGGACTGTCCCCTGCTTTCGCCTCGGACAGTCCCGATCCAGCGATTTCGGAGACACCGCCGGCGCAAATGAGGGGGCAGCCGTGAAGCGGCCGGACAGACGTCGCCAGATGTCGGTTGAACGCGCGTACCGTCGCTATGCCGGCTCGGTCCTGCAGGGCTCATCGCCCTGCAGGGCCGACGGCGACGCAAACGGCCAGGCCGAGAACTACTTGGATGCGGCCCAGCGCACGGCGCTCCGGGCCGACCAAGTGCGCGAGGTCATAATGGCCCGTGGCGTGTCGCTGATTCAGTTCATCCCCTACCGCAACTTCGGCCTTCACGTCGACAGACTCACGCGCAACCATTCAGGCGCGACCCTTCGCAACCTCGTCATTGCCGCAATCGAGTACTGGTCTGCATATGGCCTGCGCACCGAAGTGCTCTCGGACATCTGCGCTCAGGTCTTCGGTCTGACCTTGCCTTAGTGCGGAAAGCGGTGAGCTGCTAGCCGCTAGCCGTCGGCGGTGAGCCGTCAGCCGTTGGCGGTCACGCTACGGATTCAGCCCCGAGGTTCTCAGGGCGATCTGTGAACGGGTCTTCAGGCTGGATATCGCCGCCCAGGCTGAGATTCGTGATCCGTAGGCGACGCGCCCGTCAGCGTTCGGCCGCGGACACGAATTCCTCGACGGTCAGCCCGGCCTTGGCGATGAGGGTGCGGAGCGTTCCACGCGCGACCTCGGGATGGTCGGGAATGGACAGCGTGGCGATGTGGCCCGGCTTCGTCATTACGATGTGACTGCCGCGCTGACGGGCAACACTCCAACCCAGGCGCTCGAATGCCCGGACGACCTCGCGCGGACGCAGCAGCGGAACCGGCGGCATCAGACTGCGACTTCGACCTGGCGCGTGGTGACGGTCAGCGGCATGCCCTTCTCGGCTCTGACTTCGAGGCACGCCTGGATGGCCTCGCGGATGTTGCGCTCGGCCTCCTCTTCGGTCTTGCCCTGGCTCACGCAGCCCGGAATCGCCGGACAATCGGCGACGACCATGCCGTCCTCATCCCGGAACATCGTAATCACGAACTTCATTGGTGATTCTCCTTGGTGACAGTATAGCCCGGCCTCAGCCGTCCGCAAGTTCGCGGGCGGTAAGCCGTCAGCTGTCAGCCGCAGGCTCGTGTGCTACGGCCTGCGCACCGAAGTGCTCTCGGACATCTGCGCTCAGGTCTTCGGTCTGACCTTGCCTTAGTGCGGAAAGCGGTGAGCTGCTAGCCGCTAGCCGTCGGCGGTGAGCCGTCAGCCGTTGGCGGTCACGCTACGGATTCAGTCCCAAGGTTCTCAGGCCGATCTGTGAACGGGTCTTCAGGCTGGAGGGGGACTGAGGCGCTCGTTGGAATATCTAACAGATACTTGACAGGAAATCGAACAGCGGTATAATGACTGACTGCAGAGTAACGGAGGCAAGTAATGGACGCTACACACAAACAGCTCGCGCAAAGGGTGAAAGCCCTACGCGAGGACAAAGGCCTGAGCCAGGAGACGCTGGCGCGGAAGATCGGGATTCCGCGGTCGGCCCTGTCGCAAATCGAAACCGGCGAGCGTAGGGTGACGACCGACGAACTGGTGAAGCTCAGCGAAGCGCTGACCACTCCGGCGGGTGTGCTACTCGGCACCGAGACCGAGCCCGAAGTCTGCCTGGCGCGGGACGCCAAGCGTGCGGCGGCGGAACTGCCCATGCGTATCAACGTACCGCAGAAGAACCTCGCCAAGTTCAAGGAAGTACTGCTCTATATGCTGGGCAAGGTCGGGTCTCTGCCCAACGTCGGCGAGACGGTCATCTACAAACTGCTCTATTTCATCGACTTCGACTACTACGAGAAGTACGAAGAACAGCTCATCGGCGCGACCTATATCCGCAACAAGTTCGGCCCAACGCCGGTCGAATTCGGCAAGGTAATCGAGCGGATGGAGCGCTCCGGGGAATTGGAGCGGGTCCGGAGCAAGTTCTACAAGTACCCGCAGACCAAGTACCTGCCCCGGCGTGCGCCCGACCTTGCCGTGCTCTCGGCGCAGGAACAGACTCTGATCGACGACGTGCTTGCCCGGTTCTCGGCCATGACCGCAGCCCAGCTCAGCGCCTACTCACACGGCGACTTCCCGTGGCGCGCGACCACCGAGGGCAAAGCCATCGAGTACGAGACGGTGTTCTACCGCATCGCTCCCTACTCCCGGCGTGAATACCCCGATACCGACTAGCTCGGTTGTCGCACTGCCGGAGTATCTCCGCGACCTCAAAGCTCTGTCGCGGGGCGGTTCCGGGGCCTGGACGAAGACGTCCGGATCTTCGTCGAGAAGCCGCTGACCCACTTCCTGCGCGGCGAACCGGTCGCCGGCAGAAACGAACGCGCGGCCGGGCTTGGATTTGAGTACCCGGTCATATACGTCGCCAAGAGGCTCGCCTGCCGCGCTCTCCGCGGCCGCGGCTCGGACTCGGGCCT
>CAYOCZ010000408.1:0-3298 GCA_964402475.1 uncultured bacterium
GGGATGTCAATCTGCCTCGGGGTCGGCCAATCTACAATCGACAATCTGCAATCTGCAATGGGTTGGGCGGGCGGCGGAATTGGGGCGCGGCTCCGTCCTATTCGACCAGCAGGACTTAGCGCGGCGCGGCGGAGGTTTCGATTCTCAGGAAGTAGATGCCGGGCTTCGGGTCCACGACTCGTCTCCCCATGGCGTCGAATACTGTGGTGCCGGGCGACAGCCTCCGGACAATAGCCGCGCTCGGCCGCGAGACGCCACGCTGCGGTTTTTCTTCGGCGATTGCGGCGGGATTGTTGGTCGAAAACCAGATCTGGAAGCGGCCCTCGCGACCATCTACCCACACTACATAGACGTGTCCGGCTGCATCGGCGGCGATGTCGGGATACTGCTTGTTCGTACTGTCATCGTCAACTTGCTCTCGCGCGCTCCACGACGCGCCGTAGTCGCTGGAAGAGGCATAGTAGACGTGGTGATTGCCTCCGCTGTGGCTGATCATCAGCGCCGTGTGGACGCGGGCATCGGCCGAGACCGCGAGGTTGCCGCAGTAGTAGGACGTGTAAGCGGTGTCGAGGTCCGTTACCGGCGTACAGGGACCCCAGCTGTCATTTGCCGTCCAGAGCGTCCTCGACTCCGTGAAGATCTGAGCGTCCGAGGTCTGCGTCGACCCGGAGTAGTCGCAGACGACATGACTGTCGTCGGCTACGACGTGGGGGTGGGCGCAGTAGTCGTCGAACGTATCAAGCTGCACGCCCGGGTCGAATGACTGGCCTCCGTCGGTGGAGCGGTACAGGAACGAGTGCTTGCTGATGAGACCGGGTCTGACCTCGTAGGGCTCGGTCGCAGTGACGAGGTAGTGGTTCGTACCCGGTTGCACGAAGACGTCAGCACCCGAGCAGTCATAGGGCATCACCTCGTTATGCACGCACACGTTCGGGCTCCACGTCGCTCCGTGGTCGGTCGAAACCGACGACCGAACACGATACTGGCCGGAGCGATCGTCGCACCAGACGCACACGAGATTCCCGGCGCTGTCGACGGCGACGCGCGCCCCGTCGGCCTGACCGGAGTTGCCGTCGTCGACGCGGCTGGCAGGACTCCATGTCGCGCCGGCATCGGTCGTGCGCACGCAGTTGATATGAGCGGAGTCACTGTAAAAGACGTACGCGGAACCATCCGCGTCCGTCGCTACTTCCGGCGATATGCCCCGGCCGACAACCCGATTCTCCGCCAGCCAGGTAGCTCCCGCATCTGAGGACATCTGGAACCCGATGTTCGCGGCGCCCGCAGTGTCACTCTCGAACGCAACGTAGATCGGTTGCGACTGGCCGCGAGCGGGGCCGGCAGCGATGACCGGGTCGATGACCCAGCTTCCGCGGTCGATGCGGACGTTCGGCGCAAACCAGGCGAGAGCGGCGGCGGACAGCGTGAGGAGCGACAGCGACACCATCGCGGCCCCCGGTCTCGGCAGCCGCGAGCCGCCATGCTGCCAAGTCGGCAACAGCCTTCTCATAACCCCTTCCTTTCTCGACGATGATCAGACCTACCTGAACCGCAAGCGTCAGCGAACCAGAACCCGGCAATCCGGGCGCGGTCAGGGCAGGACGGTGATTGTCTTCTGGGTGGTACTCCCATCGGGCTGGTGGGCAATTGCCCGATACTCGCCGGACTCTGCCGGCCGGGCCTCAAACGTCAGGTCGCGCTCGGAGACCCGCTGGTAAGCCCAATCACCTTCCCCGCGCCGAGACCAGACGCGAACGTCCAGGCTCGTGTCCGTGTAGGTGACCTCGACGTGGTCGAGTACCCAGCTCAGATCACAACCGAGAAAAGCGCGAACGGTGATATTGAAGATGGTCCCGACGCGGACGGTGTCGGGCGCGGTGATGGAAGTGATTTCCGCAACCGACACTCTCGGGTCGCGGAACAGGCTGCAGCCGGCGACTATGATGACCGCGGCAAGTGCGACGGCTCGGGCAACGCACCTCATCTCGGGCTGATTATAGAATGCAGGCGTAGTCTGTCAAGGGCAAAGATGGGATTGGCTCTGCAACGGAATCTAGGACTCGCGGGCGGGGATGTCAATCTGCCTCGGGGTCGGCCAATCTACAATCGACAATCTGCAATGCCTCGTTGGGCGGGCGGAATCTTCCAAGATGTCCCGAAGCTTCCCGAAATGGGGTGCCTGTCACTGATTCCCTGGCATTGACATGCGCGAGAATCCTATTTAGTAATGTGTCCCCGAAATCCCCCGGGGTCGGCTAATCTACAATCGACAATCTGCAATCTGAAATGCCTATTGGTGGGCGGACGGAATCTGCCAAGATGTCCCGAAGCTTCCCGAAATGGGTGCTTGTCCCTGGTTCCCTCCTGATTCCCAAACGGGCGGATGGAATCGGATGCTTGTCCCTGATTCGGTGCAGTTCAGAACCTTGTCGTGATGAGGCGGCAATCGACGACGGTGTATGACTGCCGGTCCCGACTCGACCGCACACTGAAGGCAACCGCTGGCAGAGAGACACGGGCACCAAAGGACGATGGACTCGATTCCCTCGAGGCACCAATGTTGTAGCCGATGACCGCGCCGGCGGGCGTGAGCGCGCCCATCGCCACAAGGGCGACCTGAACGTTGTAGCTCCGAGGAATGAAGAGCGCAAGCGCTCCCATACCCATGCCCGCGATGGCGCCGGTATAGGCCAGACCGGTATTGCCGTCCACACCCAGGGCCCGGCCCGCGACGTTGGTGCCCAACCCGCAGCCGGCAGGATACCCCAGCGCCGCGCCAGCGATGAAACCGTAGGTGGCCCCGATCGCGCCCCACATCCAATCTCCGCGGGGATTGTTGAGCAGTGCATATCCGGCCAGGCCAAGCAACGCCCCAGCCCCGCCGCCGACCAACCCGCCACCGAGCACCGCCCCACCCGTCTCGGCAAGATACTCCACCGTGGGCGTCCGGTTCGACTCCTGGCCTTGCGCCGTAGCGACGAACACGAATAGCATCGCCAGCATCACCAACGCGTTCCGTTTCATCTCACCATCCTGTTCTGCCGACCCGCGGCACAACTGACCTCACTCGGAGAACGGGGGAGGGTCCACGTACTGAACCCCGCCAGGGCTGGATTCTAGGACTCGCGGGCGGTGATGTCAATCTGCCTCGGGGTTTGCCAATCTACAATGGACAATCTGCAATCTACAATGGGCAGGGTGGGCGGGCGGAATTGGGGTGCGCCGGACTCCACAGAATAGGGTGGCTGTCGCTGATTCCCAGGCTTGACTTCTCAGCCGGGACATTCTACGCTGTTAT
>CAYOCZ010000409.1:0-1268 GCA_964402475.1 uncultured bacterium
CTCCCGTACCCTGCCCGAGCACGCCGCCGCGATGCGCGCGTCACTTCGCGACAACTGAGCGAGCGCGGCCAGTCAGCTTGACGCGACGGGGTTCCGAGGCTAACATTGTACGTTGTTGGCCGCATGACAATCTACCGACAAGGTCCTCTAGAGCTTGTAGTCCGTCGAGTTCGGTTACGTCCGAAATCCGGTCCTGCAGTTCCGGCGGAGCCCGTACCGATTTACGCGCGACAAGCCAGAAGGAGTGTATTATGACGACACGGTTGTTCTCCAAGTCCCTTGCGACCGCGATTGCCTCGGTCGCGCTTCTCGCCGGTGTGGCCGGCGCTCAGCCCGAACCGTGGGTGCACCCTGACGGAAGCATCCACTACTACCATGCCATGAGCACACCGACCGGCCTGAACTGGAACTTCGCTTGGGATTCGGCGCTCGGCCACGGCGGCTACCTCGCCACCATTACTTCGCAGGCTGAGAACGACTTCGTCTTCAGCCTGGTCGACTCAAGCATCTACTGGTACTTGCGACCCGCCACGAACCGGCTGGCCGGCCCGTGGATCGGCGGCACCCAGGACTTCGGCTCCCCGGAACCGGACAGCGGCTGGCACTGGGTTACCGACGAGACGATGAACTACCTTAACTGGTCCCCGGACCAGCCCGACAACCAGGGCGGCAACGAGAACGCGCTACACTTCGGCGAGTCGCTCCTTACGCGAGTGCCGACCTGGGACGACGCGAGCAGCCTTGACGATTCCATCCGTGGGTTCGTCCGCGAGCTTTCTGCCGACTCGACTACGGTCGGCCTTCGGTACTGGGACTCGTTGGCCTGGGAGGGCTATACGCTGTTCGCAAACAACGGGGGCAGGGCTTTCTACCTGATTGACAACAAGGGTCGCACAATCCACCGGTGGCGTGTGACCGACAAGACCGTCGGCGCGCTCTACCTGCTGGAGAATGGACTCGTATCCCAGATCGGCAACCTGGGCAACACCAGTTTCCTCAACGGCGGGCGCGTGTCGCTCATCGACTGGGACGGCAACAAGACGTGGTCCTTCGACTACTCGGACAGCACCCGCTGCCAGCACCATGAAGCCATCTGGCTTCCCAACGGCCATATGATGGCGATAGCCTGGGAACTCAAGACCCGGGACGAGGCAATCGCGGCGGGCCGAGACACGACGAAGCTGACCGCGGGCAAGCTCTGGCCCGACCACATCATCGAGGTCGACCCGGCGACCGACAGCATTGTCTGGAAATGGCACGTCTGGGAC
>CAYOCZ010000409.1:1278-3278 GCA_964402475.1 uncultured bacterium
CATCTCATCCAGGACTACGACTCGACCAAGGCCAACTACGGGGTGGTCGGTGACCATCGCGAGCTGGTCGACCTGAACTTCGTGGACCAGGCCTCGCCGAACGCGGCCGACTGGATCCACGCCAACGCGCTCGACTACGATTCAGTGTTCGGCCAGATTCTATTCAGCGCCCGCGACTTCAATGAGGTCTGGGTCATCGATCACAGCACCACGACCGAAGAGGCGAGCGGCCATACCGGTGGTCGCCAGGGCATGGGCGGCGACCTGCTATACCGATGGGGCAATCCTCAAACCTACCGCGCCGGCGACAGCGCGGACCAGCAGTTCTATCACCAGCACCATACCTCCTGGATTGGGCCCGGGTTGTCGGGCGCCGGCAACATCACAGCGTTTGACAACGGACTGCTGCGACCGGGGTCGTCGTACTCGACCGCCATCGAGTTCACCCCGCCGGTGGACAGCACGGGCCACTACGAGACCCCGGGACCGGGTGAGCCGTATGGACCCGCGGCCCCGACCTGGCAGTACATCGCGACCCCACCGGAGTCGTTCTATTCGCCTCAGTTGAGCAGCGTCCAGCGCCTACCCAACGGCAACACGCTGATATGCGAGGGCAACAGCGGACGATTCTTCGAACTCGCTCCGGACACCCAGACAGTCTGGACGTACATAAACCCGGTCACTGACACGCTGCCCAAGTACCAAGGTACTGCTCCGGGGCAGAACGCGGTCCACCGGTCGCCGCGCTATGCACCGGACTACGCCGGGTTGCAGGGACACGACCTGACACCGGGGTATCCGGTCGAGCTCTACACTACCAAGCAGTACGTCGGCCTGGCGCAAGCACCGCCTGCGGGCAGCGTTCCAGTCGGGCTGACCGTCAGCCCCAATCCGTTCGGCCGGCTCGCGAGAATCAACTTCAACCTGCCACGCGCAGTCCCGGCTGAACTCGGCATCTACTCGGTTGATGGCCGGCTGGTCCGAACGCTGCCGGCGACCAGTGGAACTGTGTGGAACGGTACCGACAATACCGGGAATCGGGTGGGCCGCGGCGTCTACTACTGCCGGCTGCAGGGTCCCGGTTTGAGTGCGTCGATGAAACTGGTCAAGGCAGAATAACTGCTGCGGCAAACTGACGCCTTGATGGTCGCTGCCAGCCGAGCCGGCAGGGCGCTGATAGTGCTCGCGCTGCCTGCGCTCGCGCTGGCAACGACCACTTTTCACCGGCAGTGGCGCTGGTACACGCAGGACGTCGGCCGTTCTGCAGCCCAACTCACGGACAGCGGGTACATCGTCAGCGGCGGGTTCCAGGTCTCCACCAGCGTGTTCGGCGTGGTGCTTGCTCGCACCAACTACCTCGGCGATACGACCTCGGTGCGGAGCCTCCTTAATCTGGACGCAAACGGCGGCTTCTCCTGCCGGACGTCAGACGGCGGTTACGCGGTGCTGGCCGAGTCTGGCGCGAAGATCCTTGTCCGCAAGTACAACCCGGCGGGCGAATCGGCCTGGGACTACCGATCCACCTGGGGCGGTCCTATTTCGGCGTTCATCCCGACCTTCGACGGCGGATGCCTTGTTGCCGGCCGGATTCCGGACACGGCCTACGACATGGGCGTCATCAAACCGGCAGCGGACGGCCACGAGGAATGGGCACGTCATTACCACGAACCGTGGAACGACTATTCGTGGGCCCGGGGTGCCTCCCAGACCCGCGATTCAGGCTACATCCTCTGTGGCGATGCCAGCAACTACACCTCGACGAACACGCGCATGGTCCGGCTCACGCCGAGCGGCGATACAGTCTGGACTAGACTGTACCACGGTCCGGTCGGACCGATGCTCGCCGACATCCGGGAGATGCCGGACAGCGGATTCCTTGCAGTCGGAGAAGAGTTCGATACCTTGAACAGCCGTGAAGCCCTCTACATGATGCGCACGACTTCCCACGGCGACACGATCTGGACCCGCCAACTCGCGCCCACCGGCGCGGCGTCGCAGGC
>CAYOCZ010000410.1:0-3256 GCA_964402475.1 uncultured bacterium
TCGCCGCCCGCGTGGAGCGGCTGGAAAGGCAGGCGCACTGATGGCCAAACGCAAGACCAAGTACACGCAGGGCTGGCTGGCGGTGAACCCGCTCGACGCGTGGTATCGTGCAATGGCCAAGACTGAAATCGAGTGGGCCGACGTTACAACCCCGCCCTGGCGGTGAGGGAGTTCCCGACATGACCAAGCCTACCAAGATCGACATTCACTGGCTGCGGAGACATTGCACTTGCCGTCCAGGGAGGGAGTGGTTTTACGAGACCTATGGCGACAAGAGCGTCAGCGTCGAAACTGTCGTGAGGCGACTGTATACCGACCGGCCCATCGGCGGCGCAATCGTCAGTTTTTGGGCGCCGTGGCTGATGTGCAATGTGCTGCCTTACCCCACGTGGATGGCATGGCGCCACGAGAGGGGGCACTCCGCAACCGACGACGAAAACCGCCGCCTGAACCTGCGCTACGCCCGCAAGTACAGTCGGGAGAAACTCAAATGACCCCTGCCCGAATCCAACCAACCTGTCGCAAGGGATAGGCTCAAGGAGTTTGGAAATGAGACGACAACCACAGACCAACGACGAATGCAGACTATGTTGCCTCGTTGAGCAATTCGCCGACGCCATGCAGGTCACGCTCTTAGAGAAGGCATCCGATGGAGTGCATGGATGGGATGATCCCGCATGGGCGACGGGCGCAATATCCGAAACAGGTAGTTGCAAGGATAAACTGGCTCGGCACGTTGCGCGATTGATGAACCATAGTCCGCAGGAAGTGGACATTGCTAATCTTGCCATGTTCCACTGGAATGGGCGACGGACAGAATGCATGAACCGTGACGCCGAAATCGCCGAACTCAAGCCGACTACGGACGGGAGAGTGAGATGAGCAAGCCGACGAAGCTCAAGCACTGCCCGTTCTGTGGGCGGGACGACAAACTGGCCAGAGCCATCGGCATGAGGCAACGGCGATGGGTGCATTACATCCGCTGTGTGTTGTGCGGAATGTGGGGAGGCGAGTATGCCTCCCAGGCCGCCGCGACCCGCAAGTGGAACACACGCAAGGAGCCGAAGACATGAACGACGACACAGACATCGTGCAGAGAGTAAACGATCTAACAGAAATGTTTGAGCGGGAGACCGGCATTTGGCCCCCAGGCCGCGACCGCCCGGCAGCGTTTGGAGGCGAAGACATCGAGCAGGTGCGTCTGCAGGCGTGGGACTACTGGCTGAAGACCCGCCGCCAGCTCGCCCAGGCCAACAAGGAGAACAAGCGGTTGCGGGGGATCATAGACGGCCTGCCGATCTCGATCCCGACCGGGCGCACTGCCGCAGACGGGCCAATCTACGCAGTCACGACCCTGGGCGCGCTACTGGACGCCGCCGAAGCCGCGAAGGCCCCGCAATGAAGCTCATCCTTCACGCCGCCGGCAGAACCGAGCCGACCACCATGCACGCCGGGCGGGTGAACCCGATGACCTGGCGGCAGGCCCTGGACAGGCTCGGGGCCTACCCCGCGGCCGTTACAGACAGGCACGGATACCACTATGCCCTCATTTGCGAGGACTACCGCCGGGTCGAACTCGCGCCGCTGGGCTACTGACGGCGGGCAGGGTACAACAGAGTAACCCCAGCAACAGGAGCCAAGGATGGCCGAACAGAAAGACGCGGACGGCGGGTCGAAGACCCCATACCGCAGAGTCAGCATCCTGTTTTGGGCAGACGCCAAGATCAGGGCGCTCGGGGACGACGCGAAGTTCCTGTTCCTGTGCATCCTCACCCACCCCGATCAGACCAGCATGGGCATCATGCGGGGCGGCCCCGCGAGCCTTGGGGAGTTTCTCGGCTGGGCAGACAGAAGGATCGCGAAAGCCTTTGGGGAAGGCTTAGGCAAAGGCTTGTGGGAAGCGTGTCCGGAAGCGGCCGTAATATGGGTTCCGAAGTTCCTGAAGCACAACCCGCCAGCGTCTCCGAACGTGGTAAGATCATGGCCAAAACTGCTATTACCGATACCGGAGTGCATTCTCAAAGCCAAGGCCATTGCAGCACTTAGGTACGCCACGGAAGGCTTATCGGAAGGCTTTGCCAAAGCCTTTGGGGAAGCCTTTGGGGATGGCTTACCGTATACTCCTAACTCCGAACTCCTAACTCCTAACTCCAATTCAGAGGTATCGTGTGCTGCGCACACTCCCCCGCCTGCCGGCGGGAAGAGCGACGAACTCCCACCCGGCTTCATCGCCTTCTGGACGGCATATCCCAAGTGCAAACGAAAGGCCAACCGCGCCGGGTGCCTGGGCGTCTGGAAGGCAAAGCACCTCGAAGACCAAGCGGCTGACGTGCTGGCCGGCCTCCAACGGTGGACCCGCGACGGCGAATGGGCCAAGGACGACGGGCGGTTCATTCCAGCCCCGATTGTCTGGCTGCGTGGGCGGCGGTGGGAAGCCGAGTGGGAGGCCCAGCCTGCACCCGAAGACGACTCGTGGGCCGACGCGATAGCCGAATCGGAGCGACGGCGAAAAGACAAGGAGGCCACCCGTGGACATTGACGGCGTGCAGGGCGTTATCGACCGGATCAAGGACCTATGGCCCCGATGGCAGAATGCGCCGCTAGGCGAGGAGCGGGTGTTCTGGATCGACGAACTTCGCCCGCTGTACTACGACCGCGCGATCCAGGCCATAGACGGCTGCAAGCGCAGGTTGAAATTCCCGCCGACGCTCGCGGACATCCTCAACGAGTACGGCCGCACCGCCAGGCCCGCGGCCGGGCAGACCGAAAGCCCGCCCCCGGGCTCGACCGGAATGTGGGTGCTCTGCGTGAAGGGCGAGCGCCTCGGCTGGCATCACGAGCTGACCTACCCCACTGTGGACGCGATCCCGGCCGAGCACGTCGTGGCGCAGGCGCTGGAGTCGTGGCGGCAGAGGCGAACGGAACTCTACGGTGGCGAGTGGCTGGCCTACCCCAGCGCCACAGCCGCCCAAATGGCCGAACTGGCAAGGCAGGCCAAGGCGGGCACGCTGGAGGTGGACTATGGGGTGTGACCGCGTGGAACTCGACGGCGGGCGCGTGCAGCTCTATTGCGGCGACTGCATGGACGTGCTGCCGGCGCTGGCCGAGAAGTCCGTCCAGTGCGTCGTGACGAGCCCCCCGTACTTCGCCCTCCGCTCGTATCTGCCCGCCGGCCACCCCGACAAGCCCAAGGAGATCGGGAGCGAGCCCACGCCCGAGGCGTTCATACAGACGATGGTTGACGTGTTCCGCCAGG
>CAYOCZ010000411.1:0-3243 GCA_964402475.1 uncultured bacterium
GCGGCTCGTGATCCGCCACGCCCCGATGTCTGCCAGTGATGTGATCTTCGTCCCCGCCGCTCGCGGGTCGCCACGGTTGGAGGACGACGTATTCTCGGCGACGGTCTCACCATCCAGGGCTATCCCAACGTGCCCATGGGGGCCGCTGTTGCGATTGAAGAATACGATGTCCCCGCGCTCAGGGGTGCTGACCTCGTGGTGTGCGAGGCGCAGGCTCTCCTCCATCGTCAGCGCGTCCGGCGATGAAAACTCCCAGCGCCAAGGCGCGAGGCCCATTGCCGCCTCGTGGCATTGACGCACGAACCGCGCACAGTAGCCGCCTTTGAGCAGGTCAAAGACGGTCTCCCCGACCGGATAGCTTCTCGCGCCTGCCTGCCGTGCCCACGCCGCCGCCTCTGCGATGTCGGCCACGTCGTGCTGAGTCACCACCTGCATCACCTCAAACGTTCGGATCGCCCTGGGCCGCCAGCCCGGCTCGTTGAGTCTGCAGACGAGATCGCCCTCCCACTTCGGAGCGGGCGGAAGCTTTACGGGCTCCGGCTCTACGGGCGCCATCAGAACTCCTGGCTGAACGCCGTCAGCTTGACTCCGACCGCGACGTTACCGAACGCCACGACGCAAGCGGCCAGGCGCGAGTCAACGATGTCCCAGTCGAGTTCGCCGCCGAGCTTCAGGTCCGGGTCGCCGCTCGTCTGCGTGCCCCAGAATGCGACTGCCCGGTCAGGTGTGAGCATCCGCGCCCAGGGCTCCTCCGGCTGCTGAATCGCATAGCCGATCCCCACCACGACCGTGACCTTCGACCAGTCCCCGCCGCTTGACCAGACGGGCTGTATGCTGGCGAGCTCGGCGGTGAACGCGCCGGGA
Organism: uncultured bacterium; assembly: GCA_964402475.1. Taxonomy (GTDB): domain Bacteria; phylum Hydrothermota; class Tepidihabitantia; order Tepidihabitantales; family Tepidihabitantaceae; genus UBA2258. The sequence goes on from CAYOCZ010000411.1 coordinate 865, forward strand.
TCGATGGGCTGGATGTCCTTCACCAGCACCCCGCGCTGCTGGGCACAGGCGGCGGTCGTGATTAGCAACAAGACGCTCAGGACAATCAGACTTCTCATGCCGGTACATCCTTCCAGTGTTTGATAGCGTTTGCGATTGCGGCGGCGAGCCCCGTCAGCACGGCCTGCGCGACTGGCATTGCCCAGAACGGCACGTCCAGTTCGCCCAGGTGCGCTGCAAAGTAGGCGACCACAGCGGCGGCTCCCGATAGCAGCGACACGATCACGAGCTTCTTTGCGGTCAATGTCCACTTCATCCGGTCTCACCTCCTCCCCGTTCCTTTGCCCCTACCGCCACCCTTGCCCCCACCAGGTCCGCCCTTCGTGCAGCCTCCCGTGTTGCGTCCGCCTCGCTGTCCGCCCGGCTGTCCCTTGCCACCACCTCTGCCGTCTTGAGGCCTGCTCGCGCCTCGCGGATTCTTCGCCATCGTTACAACCTCCCATTCCTCTGTGCCTCTTTGATGATCGTCCGAACTTCCATGAGCGCTTCCTTCATGTCCCCGATGTCCTTGCCCCACGCCTGCTCCGTGGCGGTCACTCTCTCATTGAGCCGCTCGTCGCCGGCCTGACTGCTCGCACCTATATGGATTAGCCCCGCCGCCATTAGCGTCATGTAGGCAAGGACCACGGGCACGACGATCTTCCAACCGTTCCCGTTGGTAAACACCTCTCGAATCGGTTTCATGCTTCTCACCTCTCCTGTAGCTACGTGTCCCGTGGGGGAACGGGATCGCGCTTGCGACGAACGTCAACTCAGGATCGCGCGCCTCTGACCACTACGATGATCGCCCTCTCTGCCGCCATTCCTCGAAGTGCGTCTTCACCACTCCTAACTCGTCGCGCAGTCGGTCATCCTCGACGCGGCTTTCGCCCCGCGTACTCACGATGAGCGTGGTCTGCAGGCCGAGGAATGCGATCACCAGCCCCAGCACGACGCTGCGCCAGAACCCGTTGACGTTCCCGTTGAGTGCGGCCTTGAGCCGACCCACGCTGCACCTCCTATCAAGTTGCGGCGGTTTGCCCTGGCCGGGCAGGCTCCGGCTGCTTCGCTGTCTGCCCCTGCAGTTGGGCCATCGGCCCTTGTGTCATATCTCCCCCAAGGGCTTCCCACATCCCATCGAGCGCGATAACTCGCCGAACGTTTTCCTGTTGCTGGTCTTGACCCCGTTGCAGTCCCGCATTGATCTGCTGCAGCGCGGCCCTGACCTGCTCGAACTCGGCCTGTACGTCTTCGAGCGTCCTGGGCGGCTTCTTGTTCTTGCCTGCTATCTTCCTGCCAGTGCTCACCCTCACTCCTCCTGCACGTCAATATCCGGTTTGGCTCCCTCTTCGTTGCGCGTCTTTTCAAGAGACAACTGCAGCTTGTAGCCACGATGTACTTCCTGAATCCACCTGGAGACCTGCGCCTTCGCGAACTGCGCCCGCCCTGGCGGTGTCCATTCTTCGCCCGCCTTATCCGCCTCTCGCTGCTGCTCCTCCACAAAGGCGTCGTAGTTGAATGTCTCGCAGAAGGCTTCGACGAACTCTGGGATCTCCTCCGTCAGAAAGCTCCAACAAACTCTCGTGCGCTCTTCTGGCATTTCGTCACCTCATTAGGCTTGCTTCACCAGCCCCAGGTTCTGCAAGGCGGTTATAACATCGTCAACTGTGCGGCCCGCCCCCGTCGCGAGGACAGCCTGTGCAATCGGTGCGGTGCCGTAGAAGCCGACGTTGGAACCGTCGTGGTTCAGGTCGCCGTCGATCTCCAATTCAAGCGTAGCCTTCAGCTTATTGTCTACTTGGACATCTGCCCCTGTATTGGCATATAGCCGCAGATTGTATGAGGTGTCAGCATAGATACCAGTAACGCTGGTGAACTGCAGGTGCTGGTCCCGCGCTATAAAGCGCATCCCACCTACACGAGGGAAGTAAATGCGTTCCCGATTAGTGCCTGCCGAATCATCCCGTAATGACAGGATGTTGACGTTCGCATTCACGGCGATCCGGTGCGTCGTGGCACCCTCAAGGTCACACACGCCATCAACGGTCAGCGGCATGTCCACACTCAGCCCGAGGATGTTCGCGTCCTGGCGGCCAATATGCGCCATGTCGTCGGTATCGAGGACGGCAAGGGAAACATACTTCCGTGCCGCGCCTATCAATCCGACGATCTTCACGAGCCTGTTGCCGTCCGTGTCCCCGAACAGCACAACGTCGCCCTGCACGTCCGGCTGCAGCTTGAGGTCGCCAGCGGAGTTGAAGAGTTCGGGAGTGTTCACGCTGACCGAAGCGGCAACCAGTCCCGCACCGTCTACCGAGAAGAAAGTGGTGTCCAACGCCGCGTTCTTGATCGCCCAGAGCG
>CAYOCZ010000412.1:0-3234 GCA_964402475.1 uncultured bacterium
GGACTGGGGGGCGGAAACGGAAAGGACGAGGCGAAGGCCCTTGGAGTTGGCGCGGGCCTCGAAGAGCCTGAGCATCTGCCCGGCGATTTCTTTCAGGTCGACGTCCTCGAGTTGGAGTTCGGTCCCACGTTCCTCGAGTTCAGACAGGGTGAGCAGGTCCTGCACGAGACTGACAAGCCGGTCAGTGTTGCGGATGATGGTTTCGAGGTAAGGTCGGTTGGCCTGGTCGATCGACGGTTGCATGGTTTCGGCGAAGCCCTTGATTGCGGTCAGCGGCGTGCGGAGTTCGTGGGACACGTTCTGGACGAAGTCCCTTTTGACCTCGGCGGTGCGGCTGATTTCCGTGACGTCGTGGAGGGTGAGGACCAGCCGCTCGGCGGCGGGCAGGAACCCGGCGCTGCAGACGTAGTCGCGACCGCCAAGGTCACAACGCCGCGTGGCCGTAGACTGGCCCGGGCCTACGGATTTGACCAGCCCGGCGACGTGCGGGTCGCGGATTACTTCCCAGTAGTGCTTGCCGACCACGTCCAGGTCGGCGCAGATGCGCCGGAAGCTCTCGTTGGCCAGTATGACGACCCCTGAGTTGTCGAGCACGGCCAGTCCTTCCTGGATCGACCCGACGATGGCGTCCAAGGCTTCACGTTGCTGCTTCAGCTCGGCCACGAGCGATTTGGTCTTGAAGGCCATTTCATTGAAGTCGTCACCCAGCTCGCGGAGCCGGCCACGCCTTGCCGGTAGGACCCGGACGTCGAAGTCTCCGGCGCTCAGCTTGCGGAACGCCGCAGTCAGTTCGCGGATTGGCCGCACCGTACCGCGGGCGATCAGATACGATACTACGCCCGCGGCTACCGTCACGACGGCGGCAGTCCCCAGCACGAGCGGGCCGCGGCCGGTGCCGCGGGCGGCGATCATTCCGACGACAAGCAGGACGACGATTATCGCCAACTGGATGGCAAACAGCCGGAGCAGGATGTAGCGCTTCAATCGCTGAGCTTGTAGCCGACACCACGCACGTTCTCGATGAGCCGGCCGGCCTTCCCCAGCTTCTTCCTCAGGTTGGTGACGTGGACGTCGACTGTGCGGTCGAGCACAGACTTCTCATCGCCCCAGAGCCGGTTGAGTATCTCGTCGCGGGAGAAAACCCAGCCCCGGCGTTCGGCAAGGATGGATAGTATCTTGAACTCGGTCGTGGTGAGTTCTGTCTTCCGGCCGCCGACCGTGACCTCGAAGCGGTTCGGATCGATGACGACGTCCTGCGGCAGCTCGATTACGTTGCCGGCGCGCCGCTGCTCGGAGCGGCGGAGCACAGCCTTGACCCGTGCGACCAGTTCCTTAGGTGAAAAGGGTTTGGTGATGTAGTCATCGGCGCCGATTTCCAGACCGAGGACGCGGTCAAACTCCTCTCCGCGCGCGGTCAGCATGACGACCGGCACGTGCGCGGTGCGGCTGTCCCGCTTCAGGTCCCGGCAAACGTCGATTCCGTCGGCGTCGGGCAGCATCAGGTCCAGCACGACGAGGTCCGGAACGCTGCTGGCCAGTGATTTCTGGAACTGCCCGGCGTCGGGGAAAGTGCGGATGCTGAACCCGGCCTCTTTCAGGTGCAGGGCGACCAGCTCGAGGATGTCCGGTTCGTCGTCAACGACTGCTATCAGACGACTCATGCTCGGGGTTTTGAGCTTGGCCCTTGCCGTGTTTGATAGTCTCCCCGGTCGCGATGTAGATGACGTCTTCGGCAATGTTGGTGGCTAGGTCGGCGATCCGCTCGAGGTTTAGCGACACCATCATCAGTTTGAGTGCCCGGTCAATCGTGGAGGCGTCGCCGCTCATGACTTTGGCCAGGTCCTGCTTCACGGTGTCGTTCAGTTTGTCGACAATCGTGTCCCGGCCGCAGACCGAGCGCGCGAGTCCGGCGTCGTTGCGCGTGAACGCATCCAGCGAGTCCTTAAGCATGGCGATGGCATGTTCGGCCATCTTCGGTACGTCCACCAGCGGCTTGACTGCCGGGCGGGTGATGAGGAACTGAGCGGCTTGTGAGATGTTGACCGCGTGGTCGCCCAACCGTTCGAGGTCGTTGTTGATCTTGATGATCATTGCTATCGTGCGGAGGTTCGACGCTTCCGGTTGGTAGAGCGCCATCAGGTTGATGGCCGCGTCCTCGTTCTCGATTTCCAGCCGGTTGACGCGGTCTTCATCCGGGCCGATTACCTGCTCGGCCAGGACCGGGTCTTTGCCGACGAGCGACTTGACGCTGTTGGCAATCATCTCTTCGACGATGCCGGCCATCGTGAAGAGCTGCTGCTTCAGTTCGGCAATCTTGGACTCAAGTGCGGTCACGGGATGCTCCTCATGCGTGTGATTATGGCGCAATCCTTGACAGATACAAGAGAAACAGAAGCATCACCCGAGCCGGCCCGAGAGGAAGTCCTCGGTCCGCTTGTCGCGCGGCTTGGTGAAGGTGTGGTCGGTCAGCTCGACTCGGGCGAGTTCTACGTGGGTCTATTCGTCGCGGTCGTCCGGGGTCCCGTCCGGTTTGTAGCCGAGTTTGTGGTACGGGTTCACGAGCGACGAGGCGACGTTCTTCAGGTGCGCGGACACGCGCTTGAGGAACCGGATCAGCAGAGTGCGGATGATGGCCTCGCGGCCGCACATCTGCTGCTCGGCGAGGAGCCGGTCGGTGAGCCCATCGCAGGTGCGGGCGAGTTCGGCGTGCCGCTCCATCACCGAGGCGGCCAGCACGGCGTCGCCTTCGGCGTATGCCTTGATGGTATCCGCGTACATCTTGGAGACGTCCAGCTTGATGGCGCGGACGCGGTCGATGTACGGTCCTTCGAGCTTCTCGGGATAGTGGTGGGCGAGCTCGATGAGGTTCTTGCAGTAGTCGCCGATGCGCTCGATGTCGCCGACGATGGAAGCGAGGAAGAGCGCCGGGATTGCGTCCTCCTGCGGGTTGACCGCGAGGTGCTCGGCGATCATCCGGCGCACCGCGATCTCGCCGCGGTTCAGGACACGGTCCATCGCGTAGATGTCCTCCACCTCGCGTTCGTTGTCCATCAGGACCCCGAGTGAGTACTCGAACATCTGCTGCCCGGTGCGCAACATCTCGACGCACTGGATGGTCGCCTTGTCGACCAGCGTCGTTTTCTTCCAGAGCTTCAGGAGGTCGGTCAGGATCATTATATCCTCCTCAGGAGTATAACCGCTACCAACGGGACTGCAAAGAACACGATAGCCACA
>CAYOCZ010000413.1:0-3195 GCA_964402475.1 uncultured bacterium
GCTTGCCCACCTCGGACAGCCGACGAACTGGGCGAGAATCTGGCATCCTAGGCTGTCGTGCGCGTATTCAACGGCAGCGTCCATCTGCCCGAACCACAATTCACCGTGCGTGTACGGCTCCATGTCGTTCCAGTGGAAGGTCATCCGGACCATGCCGACGCCGGCCTCTCGCGCCCTCGACAGCCACATGTTCTGCAGCGCGGTGTCATTCCAGGCAGGAAACTCCTGAGTCACGCCCCAGAACATCGAATCCACCGGATTCATTCGCCCGTAGCATCGCATAGCCAGGCCGAAGTCAGGCGTTATCAACGGTGGGTACGGCGCTATCATCAGGCCGTAATTGTACCCGCACATGCTGTCATAATAGTACTGAATGCTGTCCGACCCGCTGCGGGTGAATCGAAACTCGTACTTCTTGCCTTTAGTGAAGGCGACCGTGTCGCTCCAGTTCTCGAACCGGACCCAACTGGTGGGCTGATGTTGAACCCCATCGGCATGGGTGAGTTCGATGCCGCCTTCGCGGACTCCGACTCGATATCCGCTTCCAGTCGAGCCCGAATCGCCAGCGAATAGCTCGACGTAGGCGAGCGAGTCGAAGTTGCAGGTCAGAATCTCGCTGACGCCGAGGACCGGGTGCGCTTTTCCTGACCATTCTGCTCGGACCGGGTCTATCGCGTAGGCCCGGACGTTCCCTGACGCCACGGACGCAATCAGGGATATTACTGCTGCAGTTACTGCCGTTCTCACGGCTTCCTCCTATCGTTTGATGAGCTTCTCTACTCTCTTGCCCGTATTGTACTGAAGTTCCATGAAGTACGCCCCCGGTTGAAGCCCGGTAAGGTCCATCGTAAAGACGGCACCTCCAGGCCTGAACTGCCTTGCCACACGCCCCAACGCGTCGTACACGGTGATGGTTTCGAGGCTTGGTCCGGCTCGAACTGTTACGCTCTTTGATGCCGGATTGGGACACAGCGCGCCTGACCGCACCTCCGGCCTAGCACGACCATGTTCTTCGCTGATAGAGACTTGTGCGGTCTTCAGGATGCACACTCCCGCTTCGTAACAAGCGGCATAGAGGTATGGCGCGCGGTACTCCAGCCGCCTGACCAAGTACGGAGGTGCCCACGACCCCACGAGACGCATGTTCCTCGGGTCAGATACGTCGAGCACCTGGACCCAGGTCCCGCCGGCAAATGCCAGCGAGTCGTCAACCACAATGTCGTTCCACCACTTTTCAGCATAGACTGAGTCCAGCACGTAGGGCGCTGCCGGGTTCGCGATGCTGAGCGACACATAGCCGGTGTACGGAGCGGTGACGTAGGCGATGGTATCCACGATGTCCACTCCGCTCACGTCCCCGGGCCACGACCCAACGACTCGCGGGCTATCAGGCTGTGCGACATCGACAAGCTGCAGCGAGATGGTATGGGCAACGCCGGCCAAGTCACCCTCCAGGTCCATATTCCAGGCGTAGTCTGGAACCACGCAGCTCCCCACCAGCACCGGTTCACGCGGCCGGGCGACGTTGAAGACCTGGAACATGTTGGCCTCTGCTGCGTAGAGCAAACTGTCCTTGAGCACGTAGTCCTCCGGCGGGTTGTAGCACGACTCCTGCGCCACGAGCGTGGGATTCGACGGGTCTAGCACGCCAACCACGTGCAGATACTTGCGCCCGGCGCTGCCATCCCGACAAACGAACGCAAAGGAATCCCGCGCCGTTGCAGTTCTGACGTCCTTATTGCCGATCACGTCGTACAGTCCCAGTTCTGTTAGCACAGAAGGGTCGGAAACGTCGAGTATCCGCATTCCTCCAGCAAGGTCCGATACGTATGCCCTGCTCCCGTCAATCGCGACGTCTGCAGCTTGGTCCGCCTGATAGCCGAACCATATTTCGTGCGGCGTGCTGGGGGCACTGATGTCACCAACAGAGAGGCCGCCGTACCACGAAGCTATGTACGAACGAAGCCCGTCCGGACGTATGTAGACGTCGAAGAACTCGGCACCGTCTGGCGCGTAGTTGCCGAGAAGTTGGGGATGCGTTGAATCCGACACGTCTATCGTATAGAGACCATGGTGGTCGTAGACGCAGCTCAGGCAGGCGAGATGACCCAGGACGCAGATGTCCTCTCCTCCGTAGCCATTGATGCTGCCCAGTTGAACCATTGATGCGGGGTCGCTTACGTCGAGAATGGTGAAGTACGAGGGCTGGATGCCGGTACAGAAGAGCAGTGTGCCACGCGCGAACAGGCCCAGATATGACCCTCCACGCGAACCGACCCATGTTGGCGCTGTAGGTACGCGCACGTCGTAGACGTTCAATCCACCGCTGCCGGCAGAAAACACGTAGCCATTGTTGAAGGCCAGGATTCCGCCAGCGTCCTGGACCGCGGCGAGCCGCATTGGCTGCCCTGGGTTAGCTACGTCGTATACCGTCAGGCTGTCGCCGCCGAGGGTGAAACAAACGGTGTCTTGTGCGCAGATAGTACCGATGACCGCGTCCATCGAGCCGAGTTCGCGTGGATTGGACGGGTCGGAGACAGAGTAGACCTGCGCACCCCAACTGCCGCCGGCGACGAAGAGCAGCGTATCCTGCACCGCGAGGCCGCTGACCAGCCCCCGCGCGTTGATTTGGCCGAGCATCCTCGGCTGCACGGAATCGGCTATTGAGAGGATTCGGACGCCGGAACCTGAACCGAGGTAGAGAAACGTGTCCCGGCCTGCAAGCTCCCAGCTTGGCCCCCAGGGCCAACGGCCGACGCACTCTAATCCGGTGTTCTCCGGCCTCCGGAACGTCGTGTAGTACGAATCGTCCAGCCCGCGTTCTCGTAGCCAACTCGCCCGCACCCTCGGATGCACACGTGCCAGCGACTCCTGAACCGCTGCGTGCTCCTCGAACGACAGCCTGCCACCGAAGGCCGCCGTTGCTCCGAGCAGGAGAACGACGCTCCACCGTAGCCGTCTCATGGCACGCTGATTCTAGTCCGGCCCATACCCCTGTCAAGCTGTCAGGCTTGACCCAAGAACCGAGATAGGAGTTCACCACCAAGACACAAAGGCACAAAGAGGGTGCGAAAGGAAATGCCTCTTGTATGCTTGGTGTTCTTGGTGCCTTGGTGGTTCAACGTCGGATTCAGGGGCCTGACTCGGTTCTTGCTCGTGCGGGGCGCAGCGGGTATGATTAGGCGATGAGTGAAG
>CAYOCZ010000414.1:0-3192 GCA_964402475.1 uncultured bacterium
TCGTACTACATCGATAAGACCGGACGTGTTCTGTGCCAACTGCCTCCAAGCCGACCTACACCGCGGCCTGCGCCGCCCCGTAGGCAGATTTGCGCGACGGCGCCCGTGAAGAAGCCCCGCAAGCCAAAGTCGACGCGGCCGCGCCGCAGGCGGGTGGTCAGGTCTCGCGGACCTGGACGCGCATGTGTCGACTGGGATCGGCTTGGTGGATGGGGCATCAAACCGTGAGCACGGCGCGTGTTTGGTAAAGGAGACAATTCCTTATCGCCTGTAGGTTACGCATTGGTCAAGCCATCAGTCAGGCGCCCCGCCCGAGTGTTCCTCGACTGGCGCGACAGCAAGTTCCATGAATGATGAAGATCATTGGCGCAGAGGCAGACTGAAATATGCCAAGAGATACGTGTCCGCAATGTGGCTGCGCCACTGTTATTCACATTGAGGGGGCTACACGGTACGAGCAGTGCAGGCGTCATCCCGAATGCGATTACAGGCGCGCCGTGGGCGGCGGTGGCCAGGCCCAGCCGGCACCTAAACCAGGTCCTGGGAAGGGCCAGCCACGCTGCTACTGCGGCTTCCCCGATGGGCGAATACTCGCAGATATCAAACGTGCGAGCGTCCCCGAGGACGCAATGACACGCGACTGCTGCTGGAAACGCATATGCGGGGTCCGCGGACATCATCTGCGCGAGGTCAGCCCCGAGGTTTGGCGCGAGATCTGCAGAGACCGCGGGCACCTACTCCGGCGACAGAATCCACGCGGCTTCTGAACCCGTCCGGCCAGTCCGGTAGGACGGGAAAACCCCCGCCGTGAGGCGGGGGTTGAACATGCTCAGGTACTAGCCCAAGAGGCAGCACCTCTCGAGTATGGCATAATGCCTAGTTCAAAAAGAGGGCATAGACCTCTTTCTAGCCACCCCGAGCACAACAGCGTAGTGCTGACTGCACGGCCTGTCAAGCGCCGTCGGTCGGACTGTGCCGAGGCGGAAGCTTCAGACGGACGGTGGTAGGCCAAGGAGTTGGTCACATCGGCCGGGTGGGCGTGCCAAATGGGCGGGCGCGACCAGGCGACTGCCCTTTCAAACCGTGCTCCTTTCTTCGGCTTCACTTCCTAGGCGTCAACGAGACGGAGGTCTTTTTCAGACTTCCAACTAGGTCAGGTAGGCTCGCCAAGCCTCGCAAGGCGCAGTGACCTTCACCTGACCCTTCAGCGGTTTCCACGAAGATCTCGCACTTGGCGCCCGTGCAAGGCCAGAACTTGCCGTCGCCGTACCCAAGGGGACACATCTTTTTTGGCATTGCAGCTCCTTTCACTGTGGCTTCGATTCATCCGGTCGAGCAGGAGATGTCTGCTCAGACGTGGCCGGTGGGGAAGGTCTCAAAGAGCTGCCACCGGTCAGGCCAGCCGTCAACTGCTTCTTCTCTCGAAAGCGGGCTCCGATGAGGAAGATACACTTGGCTTTCGGTGTCCTGGACTTCACGTTAAGGTTGTTTGCGTCGCCGATGGCTCGTAGCTGCTCAACGTCCATCGCCTCTAACTCAGACTGGACGCCGGTTTCGTCCCCAGAGAGCCAGCGATCATAGAGTGATGCAAACAGACTTGTGTATTGACCTACCTCATCGGGCGTCAATTCCCTGGTCTTTCCTTGTGCGCGTTTGGCCTCGGCGCGTGCCTTCTTCTTTCCCTCAAGCCTCTGAACGCCCGCAAGTATCTCGGCCAATTGGCCTTGGATTGTCTCAAGGCTCGCCCTGAGTTGTTCCTCATTCATGGATGAACCCCGCGATTTCCTCCCAAAGACGGTCGAAGACGGCAGTCAAGTCGGCAGGCATTCCTTCCTGAATCGCCCGTTTCATGCCGACACGCTCAGGGATTGTGGTATCGAACAACCTGACCTTCAGATTCTCCGTCTTCTCTACCGCTCTGAGGACGTCTCGTGCGTCATCAAGATACCGCTGCGTCTCGTTGCTGAACCGTTTCGTTGACGAACCGCCCGGTCGCTTCGCCCTGTTCATGACCACGCCAATGCGCGGGATGGGGAACGGCTCGATGCGCAACTTCAGGCTCCTTAGCAGGAGATTCAACCCCTTCGCCGCAAAGAAGTCGGGATTGATCGGAATTAGAAGCATGTCGCAACAAGACAACACCGAGTAGCTCAGCAGACTGAAGGATGGCGGACAGTCGAAGAGAGCGTAGTCGTAGCTCGGCACATTCTTGGACCCCTGGATCTTCTCCAGTAGCCTCTGGACGAAGAACTTCATCTTGTCACGGTCAAACACCTCCAACTCAGTCCAGTACAGATCCTGGTTTGATGGAATGAAGTGATAGCGGTCGCTGATCTTGTACACGAAGTCGTAGTTAATGCCAAAGTTGAATAGGCCAGGCTTGGTGTACTCGTCAAGAGCATTGAAGATGGTCTTGCCTCTCTTCTCGGATCTATCGAGCCATCCTGAGAAGTCCTTGAACGGATTGCCGTCCTCGTTAAGCGCGATTGACTGGGTCAATGACATCTGCGCGTCTAGGTCGAAGAGCAAGCAGTAGAACTTCGGATCACGCACGACTGAGTGGCCCAGCGCCCATGTCAAGGTCGTCTTGCCGACGCCGCCCTTGAAGTTTATTGTGGATATGACCTTCAAATCATCTCCTGCTCCGATGATTCACGCTGCTTACCACCACACATCGGCTTTATGAGCTTGAAGAACTCGAAGTCCTGTTTCGTCAGGTCGATGGCCGTGCCGTCTTCGAACTCGACCGAGTCGGGGAGTTTCGGGGACATCGTACTTTATTCCATATCCGTCGAGGCCGGGCTGGGTTCGGGCTCCACCATCAGGCGAATACTACTTCTGCGGGGCGGCATGTCAAGGCGGCGGGAAGTCGTCGTCGGAAGGCGGAGGATCATCTAGCACGGGTTCGTAGCGGGTCTCAGCCTCGACCTGAGCCTCGACCTTGCTGAGGTCCTACTTCAGCTTCCTGAGATAGCCGTCGGGTAAGAAGCACGGTTGCCAGCGGTTCTTCTGGGCCATCGCGCGATTCTAGGACGGTGGCCCGGGATGTCAAGGCGGCGGGATCCGCCGGAGGCGCGAGTTTCCAGTGTTCAGTTTGCAGGTTGCAGTGACGGGCAGAGGGTCGAGCGGGTTGCGAGATGAGCGAGGCAGGTGCAGGACTGAGGGCTGTTGCAGGAGCAAGGGCGGTTGCTA
>CAYOCZ010000415.1:0-3181 GCA_964402475.1 uncultured bacterium
GCCGCTCGGCGGGCATGGCGCACGCCGGCGCGCCCGCGGCCGGGTACACAATGTCCCGCACCTCGAACGGGTAGACGATGAACGCATCCTCTGGCCGGCGGCGTTCCTTTGCCAGGCGCGCAACGTCCTCATCGAGCTCGGGGCAGTCGTTCGTCAACGAGTAGATGAAGCGACTCGCCATGACGGGCGACCAGCGCCACGGCTCCAGCGTCTCGGGATACACCTGAATCACCATCCCGAGACGCCACAACCCGCACGGCGCTCCGCAATGAACCAGCAGGGCCATGGCTTACTCCGGGGTCGGCTTGGTGGTTGCCTTCTCTTTGGCCTTGGCTTCACCGTCAGACTCGACCCATCGCTGATAGGCTGCGCGCACCGCCGACTCCGCGACTGCGCGGTCGATTTTGAGCTTCTCGCACACCATATTGATGGCCTTGTCCAGCTTGGCCTCGCCGCTGAGGCTCTGGCCCTTGTTCGCCACGAGATCGTCGATGTACCGCACGGCCTCGTCCGCGGCTCGGTCGATCAGGTCTGCGGCGAGCTTCTTGCCCCAGGTGCGCGCGAGCGGCAGAAGAAACGCGCTCACCACGGAGCCGAATACGCCGACGATGATCTGCCAGATAGTGGCTGCTTCCATGTGTTCTGTCTCCGAGAAAAAGAAAGGCCCGCCCGCCCCGCTGTGAGGCGGGCGGACCAGTGAACGAAAGCGGGGGTCTAGTCAACCCCTACGCGCCGGCAATCCAGCAGACCGCCATGTCCCGCGCGTACAGAACCTTCGCGGCGGCGGCGCCCGTGTGGAACGCGAGCGAGAACGTCATCATCTCGTCGTTCGGCAGGTTGGTCGTGATTGCCGCGCCCGTCGATACGCCATTGACGTAGCCCTGCGCGGACGCGTCCGACGCGTCGTACACGAACCCGATCTGGTATTCCGTCGCCGTGACGATGGGCGCGATCATCGCCACTGCGGTCTCGACGCTGTTCTTGACCGCGACGAGGTTGAGGGTCGTGGCGTCGTCGGCCTTACGGAAGAACAAGCCGTCCGTCGGCGCCGTGATCACGGTCGTATCCGTGATCGCCAAGCCCATCAGGATCGAGCTTTCGGTGATCTCCGCGACGGTGAACTTCCCGGTGAAGTAGAGACGCCCCGTGGCGCCCGTCCACTGCTCGCCCGTGTGCTGGATGTTGAGGCCGTCGAGGTTCGCGCCGGACGTGGTGAGCACCACGTTGCGGTCGCCCGCAACGCCCAGCCCGAAGGTCGACGCGTTGATGAGCGTTGTCGTGAACGCCGTGGGCAGCCCCGTCGTGTTGTCCACGGGCGTATTGATGGTATCCCACGCCCATGCCTGCGACTCGCCCCGAATCTGCGAGAGCACAGTGCAGACCGGCCAGACGATGTCCGGCTGGCTCGGGTCGTAGTTGACTTCGCAGAAACCCTCTTTCTTTGACAGAAGACTCATGTGTCTTGCTCCTTTCGGTGTGGCGCCATGCCGAGGAAGTCCCGGCTCAGACGTAGATGTGGTCGTAGCGCACGTCGGTGAGCTTGACCCAGTTGGCGTTGTCCTCGCCGGTGATCGCGCCGAAACTCAGGCGCATGAGCTCGTCGTCGGGCACGTTCGTGATGATGGGATCGCCGTACGCCACCGCGTTGATGTAGCCCTGCACGCTGACGACGCCCGCGGTGTAGATCGCCGTGAACCCGAGGCGGTACACCGTGCCTGCGACCGAGACGGCGAGCATGGCTTCGCTCGTCTCCGTGCTGTCCTTCGCGGTCATCATGTTGATGGCCGTGCTCGTGTCCGGCGAGTAGAAGCCGATCACGTCAACGAACTCCGTGAACGGAGCGACGTTCGTGGCGCTGAGGCCGATGGCCCAGCCCATGTCAGTGGCGTCCGAGAACACGACGCCGCAGTCGAAGAACAGCGCACCGCTGTCCAGCTTGACCGTCCCGCCCTTGAGCTGCGCGATCAGCATGTCGTCCGTGAGGTTGTCCGTGGTGAGCAGCAGCCCACCGTCCTCGTAGTCGCTCGGCGCGAGCGTACTGTCCGCGGTGCCCGTCTCCACGAGCGTGCAGTCCCACGCGGCCGGTAGGCCGCTGTCGGCGCTCAGCGGGCAGTAGGTGAAGTCGAGGTCCAGGTGCGCGCGGACCAGGTGGTTTTTGCGACGCCGCTCTTTGTCCGGGTACGCCGGGCTCTCGTAGAACGGATACGTCGGGTCCACGAGGACATCCACCAGCCCTCGCTTCTTGGGCGCCATCCTCAGTTGCCGCAGTTTTGCCGGTACCATTCCCATTGCGAGACTCCTTTCGAGTCGTCGGGCGTGAACAGTTGGCACAGAGCGCTCGCCCGTGGCGCGCTGAGCTGGGAGATATCTTTCTCCCGGGTGATGTAGGATTTGAGGAATACGGCGAGCAGAGTCACCGCCACGGCCAGCAGGCCGATGAGAAGCGACTGCACAACGGAATCGAACCGCGACGGCCGCTGCTGAATTCGCGTAATCGCCTGGTCGTGGTCGTCCAGCCGCCTCGTGTTGTTGCCCACCTTCTCGAAGATTCCGCTATGTTCTGGGCATTTGTGTTGGTCTGGCATCGGTCCCTCTCCCCATGCAAAAAGCCCTGTCACCGCCCAATACACGGTGAAGGGCTCTTGAGTCGTCCGAGTCGGCAGGCGGCCACCTGCGGCTCGGGCATCGAGTTGTCGCTACCTATCCGCCGTTACTCCATCGCTTTCTGAATTGTTGGGTCTGCCAGCCACTTCTCGGCTATCTCTTCCATCTCCCGCTGGCGAAGCTTGATCTTCTCGCGGTTGGGCGGCTTCTGTTCCCTCTGCCATTTCACGTCCGCCCTCAGCTTGCGAATCTGCCCCAAGGGTGTTTTGAGGTGTGCGATAGCCCGTAGCTGCTTGTTGACCGCTGCTTTGTCCGCGCCCGACGCGCCCGCCGCGTCCAGCTTCTTCGACTCCGCTTCCAGCCGCTTCTTCTGGCGAGCGAACGCAACCAGCTTCTTCACCGGCGGGGATAGATAGCCCACCGGATCGCGCGCCGTGCTGATGTGCGCGCCGAGGCTCTTGAGTACTGCATCCGACCCGTCCAACTGGCCCATCGCGAATGCCATTGCGTTCTGCACCGGGATGGGCGTACTCTGGCTTGCTTCGTTAATCAAGTAGCTCGGCAGTTGGTCCCACCC
>CAYOCZ010000416.1:0-3168 GCA_964402475.1 uncultured bacterium
AGAAGGCAAAAGGGAAGAGGCAGAAGGCAGAAGGCAGAAAGCAGAAGGCAGAAGTCGCGGCAGAGAAACCGCCGGTCCCCAGTCCCCAACCCCCAGCCCCTGAACCCGCTTCGTTGATTACCATCTACGTGATGGGGCAGACGTACCAGGTGCCGAAGGACCTGACCATCATGAAGGCGATGGAGTACGCCGGGTTCCGGTTCATCCGCGGGTGCGGGTGCCGGGGTGGGTTCTGCGGCGCGTGCGGTACGGTCTTCCGCACGAAGGACTCCTACAAGCTGAAGGTCGGGCTCGCGTGCCAGACCGTGGTCGAGGACGGGATGTACCTGACCCAGATTCCTTTCTACCCGGCGAACAGGAAGCAGTACGACATCGCCGAGGAGTCGGCCAACACGCAGGTGCTGGTGCGCTTCTACCCGGAAGTGATGCGCTGCATCGCCTGCAACTCGTGCACCAAAATCTGCCCGCAGGACATCGACGTAATGGGCTACATCAACGCGGCCATCCGTGGCGACATCGCGAAGGTCGCGGACATGTCCTTCGACTGCATCATGTGCGGCCTATGCGCAACCCGCTGCCCGGCCGAGATTGTCCACTACCACGTCGGGCTGCTGGCGCGGCGGTTGTACGGGGCCAAGGTGCAGAAGAAGTCGCCGCACCTGGCCGAGCGGATGAAGGAAATCAAGGCGGGCAAGTTCGAGCCCGGGCTAGACAAGCTCGGCAAGATGACCGAAGCCGAGTTGTCCGAGAAGTTCTACAAAGACCGCGACGTCGAGCCGTAAGGAGGAACGATGTATCCCGCAAGCATGCAGGAATCGATCAAGCGGCTCGGCGCGACCCGCGATGAACGAGTAAAGCAGGGCAAGATTCCACTTCTCGGCGCCGACGGCAAGAAGGAACTGCTCCACGGATTCCACCCGGACTATATTCAGAGTTCGATGCGGGCGCTCGCCCTCGGCCCAAACAAGGGTGACCGGACCCCGCACGAAATCGCCGACGTGCTGGAGGCGTGGCCGATTGTCAACCCGGCGACGTTCGACACCGAGCACCCGAAGTTCGACGTGGACGTGCTGATCATCGGCGCGGGCGGCGCCGGCGTTTCCGCGGCGCTGGTGGCTGCGGCCCGGGGCGCGAAGGTCCTGACCGTCACCAAGCTCCGCATCGGTGACGCCAACACGATGATGGCGCAGGGCGGAATCCAGGCCGCGGACAAGGCCAATGACTCGCCGGAACGGCACTACCTCGACGTGATGGGCGGCGGCCACTTCAAGAACATCCCCAAACTGGCGCGCGCGCTCGTCAGCGACGCGCCGGGCATCATCGAGTGGCTCGAAGAGATGGGCGTGATGTTCGACAAAGAGGCCGACGGCACGATGATTACGATTCACGGCGGCGGCACGTCTCGTCGGCGGATGCACGCGGCGCGCGACTACACCGGCGCGGAGATAATGCGCACCCTGCGCGATGAGTTCCGGAACCGGAACCTCGAACTGCTGGAGTACTGCGCTGCGGTCGAACTCCTGACCGACGGGCAGGGCGCTTGCGCCGGCGCGGCGTTCGTGAACCTCGAGACGCAGGAGCATTTCGTCGTCCGGGCGAAGACGACTATCATCGCCACCGGCGGTTGCGGTCGCCTGCACGTGCAGGGCTTCCCCTGCACGAACCACTACGGCGCGACCGCGGATGGGCTGGTGCTCGCCTACCGGACCGGCGCCAAGCTCGCGTTCATCGATACCATCCAGTACCATCCGACCGGCGCGGCGTACCCGGAGCAGATTTTCGGCCTGCTGATTACCGAGAAGGTCCGGGGCGTCGGGGCGCACCTCGTCAACGCCGAGGGCAACCGGTTCATCTACGAACTGGAAAGCCGCGACGTGACCGCATCGGCCATCATCCGCGAGTGCAAGGGCCGGAACCTGGGCGTGGCTACGCCGACCGGGCGCCTTGGAGTCTGGCTCGACACGCCGTTGATCGAGGTGCTCAAGGGCCCAGGCGCGGTGAAGAAGAACCTGCCCGCGATGTACCACCAGTACGAGCGGTTCGGCATCTACATGGACAAGGAGCCGATTCTTACCTACCCGACCCAGCACTACCAGAACGGCGGCATCGTGATTGACGCTGCCGGACACACCGGTGTGAAGAACCTCTACGCGGCGGGCGAAATCGCGGGCGGTATCCACGGCCGGAACCGGCTGATGGGTAACTCGCTGCTCGACATCCTCGTGTTCGGACGGCGGGCCGGAATCGCCGCGACCGAGGCGTCGAAGTCGATTGCGCTCGACGGCAGCGGGTTCAAGCACGTCGCCGTGTACGAGTCCGAACTCAAGGCGGCCAAGGTCCCGAACGACCGCCAGTCGCCGATGCTCCTGCCCGAGTACCGAAGACCCGAGTTCAAGACGCCGTTTCCCTTCGCGGCTCTCGGCTGCGAGTAGGGGCGTCGCTGCAGCCGCGCCCGCCAGCGCCCACCCATGACCCTGGCGATTGAAGTCGCGGGACTGACCCGCCGGTTCAAGGCGTTCGCCGCGGTCGACAACATCTCCTTTACGGTCAATTCCGGTGAGATATTCGGGTTTCTCGGCCCGAACGGCGCAGGCAAGACCACGACCGTGCGGGTGCTCTGCACGCTCATCCGGCCGACCGCGGGCGCAGCCCGGGTGGCCGGGTTCGACGTCGTGCGCCAACAGAACGACGTGCGCCGCTCCATCGGCATCATTTTCCAGGACCCGTCGCTCGATGACCGGCTGACCGCGCGCGAGAATCTGCGATTCCACGCGATGATATACAAGGTGCCGCGGGCCGAGGTGAACCCGCGCATCGCGGATGCGTTGGACTGGATGGAACTGGCGGACCGCGCGGGCGACCTGGTTCGCAACTTCTCCGGCGGGATGAAACGGCGGCTGGAGATTGGCCGCGGCCTCCTGCACGCGCCCAGAGTGCTGTTCCTCGACGAGCCGACCCTCGGCCTCGACCCGCAGACCCGCTCGCGCATCTGGGAGCGCCTGCTGAAGCTGCGGCGGGAGCGGGGCACGACCCTGTTCCTGACCACCCACTATATGGACGAGGCGGAGAACTGCGACCGCATCGCCATCATCGACCACGGCCGGATAATCGCGCTCGACACGCCGGCCCGGCTCAAGGCGCAGGTTCAGGGCGACTGCATCCACCTAG
>CAYOCZ010000417.1:0-3154 GCA_964402475.1 uncultured bacterium
GCCGAGGGGGCCGAAACGGAACACGTGCTGCTGGTCGACAAGGACGTGCGTTTCTGCACGAACTGCCTGACGTGCTACAAGGACACGACGTCCGAGATCGGCCCGTGCCCGATCGACGACGACGTCCACGCGATCCTGGAACAGATCCGCGACGCCGACGGGGTGCTGTTCACCTCGCCGGTGCACTGCGGGTTCGTCAGCGGCTTGATGGTCGCGTTTTTCGAGCGCGCCGCGTGGACGCTGCTGCGCCCGACCGGCAGCCTGATGGGTCTGGCCGGCATTCCCGAGTCGCGCCTGGTCGACAAGGCTCGCGCCGTCGCCACCATCGTCAGCGCCGGCGGAATGCCCACCGAACTGAGGAAGTACTGCGACATGGGCACCCCGTGGCTGAAGGACATGGCCGCGTGCGTATGCAACGGCGAGTGCGTCGGCGACATGTACGCCGGGGCCGTCTTCACCAAGGAGCTCGGGCCGGACGAACAGTGCAAGGCCTACTTCTTTCGCGAGCTCACCGACGAGCAGCTCCAGGAAGCACACGACCTGGGCGTGGAGATGGTGCGAGCGTTGGAGGCCGGCCGGGTCCGCCCGTACGACATGATGCGCGTGATCGAGTCGCTGGATCAACCCGGCGGGTAGTCCCGCGCGGCGGGATGAGGTCCGGCCACTCACGGCTGTTGCTGCCGGTGAGGAGGTCTCGGGCGAGGCATGTGGATGATAGGGGTAGGGAGAGCCGATTGATTTCGGCTCCCCCTCCCTCCGAACCGGACGTGCGGGTCTCCCGCATCCGGCTCTCCGGTTGATGGTCTTACCTCCGAGAGGATTGACGGATCGTCGCATGGGCCATTGCCAGACTGAACAACCCGTGCTCGATGAAAAAGGCATTGGGCCAGCGATGGAAGTCCCATCCCTTGGCCACGCCCCGACGTTTGGTGCGCTTGCGGAGAATCCCTCGGAGACGTTGTCGCAGCCAGCGGTCGATTCGCTCAAACACGAACGGCCGACTGTGCTGGAAGTAGACGAACCAGCCCCGGAGCGTCCGGTTCACGTCGGCGATGGTGGACGGCAGCGACTGGCCCGACGTTCGCTTCGTCTTCGGCCGAAGGGTTGCTTTGAGCTTCCGGATGCTTTTGTCCCGCGCCCGGTGACGGATACGCCCCCGGTGGCGGTAGAAGTGGTACCCCAGGAAGTCAAATTCACCCTCCGTCATATCGACGAGGCGAGTCTTCGTCGGGTGCAGCGTCAGCCCGTTCTCCGTCACCCATCCCCGCACCCGGTCCAAGGCCCGCCGGGCCTCGGCAGCGGTGCGGCAGAGGATCACGAAATCGTCGGCGTAACGGACCATCTGGAAACTCTCGCGGGCCATCTGGTGGTCCAGCGGGTCCAGGTACACGTTGCTCAGCAGCGGGCTGAGGACTGCCCCTTGGGGGACGCCGCCCTCGGGTGTCCACTGCGAAACGCCGTCCAGGATGTTCGCCTTCAGGAACTTCTCGATCAGCGACAGCGTCGGTCCGTCGGCGATCTTCGCCTTCAGCCGGTCCATCAACCGGTCGTGCGGGATCGTGTCGAAGTAGCCCTTCAGGTCGGCGTCGACCACATGGGTGTAGCCGTCCTGAAGCAACTGCTCGACGCGTCGCAGTGCGTCTTTCGTCCCGCGATTCGGGCGGAATCCGTAGCTGTGTGCCGCGAAGTCCCGCTCGAAGATCGGCTCGATCACGTTGACGATCGCCGCCTGCACCACCCGGTCGCGCACCGTCGGAATCCCCAACGGTCGCGTCTCGGACGTGCCCGGCTTGGGAATCTCGACCCGACGTATCCCCTGGGGCTCGAACCGGCCTGTCCGGATTCGTTCCGACAGGTCTCGGATCGATTCGGTCCGTCGTCGGTCGTACGCCTCGACGGTCTCGTGGTCTACCCCCGGAGCGCCGCCCTTGCTGATCACCTGGTTCAACGCCGCTTGCAGGTTTCGTTCCGCAAACACCTTGTCAAACAGTCGGAACCATTTGCCTCCTTTCACGCCCTTCACGAGCGCCGTCAACATGCGAACGGTCCAGACGCACGGTTTGGCGCATCGCCATACCGGATGCGCCGCTTCGGCTTGTTGAGCCGTGGGCACTGGCACCGAGGTGGTTTCCGTACGTCGGCTCATTCCACATCCATCTCCCTGGAGCCCTTCGCTCCACCGGCGTTACCCGGCTTCCTCGCTACTATGGCTCCTCTGACTCCTGCCCGACCCTGTCTGGCGCCGAGCAGGTCTCTCTGCGTCATGTGCCCTGCCTTCCGACCATTCCGCCTCCAACCACCAGGCTCCCCCCGCCATCGCTTTCGCACGCTACCCCTCAGCGTGACGGGCTTCCGTCGCCGGTCTGGGCTTCGCCACTTGCCAGCAGGCTCGCCGGGACACCCGGCCGAATCGAGTTCACTGACGTTGCGGACTGGTCGTTCGCCTCCCGGTACTCCCCACCTCGCCTCGCGGCGACGCAGTTCCGGTCGGCTACAAGCCGGAGAGCGTCTACTTGGAAAGGACTTCCACCTTTCTGACAGAACACACTTGCAGACGTACTGGCACAGCCGCCCTCGGCTGTGCTCCCCTGACGACGCGAACGAGGGCACAGCCGGGGGCGGCTGTGCCACATCCAGATGCCTCGGCACGAAACTTCCTCACCGGAAGCGGCACTACTATGTGCATGAGTCCGGGGACGGCGTGATCTTCGTCCGCACGGGGGACGACCGGTTTGTGACCTACCTATGGCCACACGTCTCGCTTGTGCATGACGTGGATGACACCAGGGAGGCACCCTACGGGGTCTACTACAATAGGAAAAAGCCGCTCACACGAGCGGCCTTGAAGAAGTCAGAAGGTATAGGATGACCTGGAGCACGTCCAAACCATCACACGGCATGGAGCCGATTTTCGCCTTCCGACACCTCAATTGTAGCACGAGGATCCCGGCAGTCAAGAGTTCCACTGCAACGATGCAATGGGAGGGTTCCGTGTGAGAGGGGTCTCTGGGTCACCGGACGGGCCTGCGTCGGGTCGGGCATGCGCAGCGGATGCGCCGAGTCCGGACGGGGCGCGCAAGCCGCTCCGGTATATCCTCGACATGGTGCACCACAACCCCGGCGAGGAACGCACCAGGACGAAGTACCTCGATCC
>CAYOCZ010000418.1:0-3142 GCA_964402475.1 uncultured bacterium
CTAGTCCCTAGCCCCCTTCCTGCCCTCGTCTGCTCCTTCCTCTTGAAAGCCGCGAGCTTCCTTGGATTCCGTCCAGAACTCCGCTGCTGTCTCATCTGCCGCCGCCCGATAGAGAGCCAGCGCCCGGCTTACTTCGAACCGGGGCGCGGCGGAATCATATGTCCCCGCTGCGCCGGCGAAAGACCATCAGGAACGCGCCTCGACTCCGCCAGCCTCGACACCCTCGCCTTTCTTCTCTACACCCCTGCCTCCGAAATCGTGCAGGTTCTCTCGGCGGGCCCGCAGCCAGCAACCGCAGCCAACCGCCAAGGACGCCGAAGTTCCGGCCCGGACAATCTGGAATCCGTTGACCGGAATCTGCAGTCTGCAATCTGCAATCTGGAATCGCCTCTGGACCTCGTCCTTGGCTTCCTCGGCCACCACTTCGACCCACTCGTGCTCAACTCCTTCCGCTGGCACGCAGCCCTCGAACGCAACCCCTGACCGGTCCGCCTCCCGCATTCTACCTTCTCGGTCCCCAGGCAACAGCAGACCGGCAATCGACCTTTCATCGCTCCAGCGAAGGGTCTCTGTAGAACTCATCGGGAAGCCCGCCCGAAGCTCCCGGCAGAACTCCTCGAAGGGCCTGAGCGGTCTACTTCAGAAGGGACCCAAGCCTCAGCCCGTCTGGTTCGGCCCAGCCGGTCATCCCGCAGAACCGGAGGGTGGAGCAAAGCAAGTGCCTAGCGGACTGGAGCCGAGATGCATGCTCCCCGCTGTCGGGCGCATAATGCAGCGGCGGGGAGTTGCCTCCCCGCCGCAGTGTGCAAGGCTGTTCTTCTAGTGCGTGACGATAACCTTGGCCACGGGCACCTCGGCACCGGCGACACGCGCGAAGTAGATGCCGTCCGCCAACAACCGGCCGTCCAGAGTGGCCCGGTCGCGGCTGAGCTCAAGCGTTCGCACGATGCTGCCGGTCGCGTCGTAGATCTCAAGCACCTTCTCAAGCCCGGTCGGGTTGAGCAGCCGGATGGTAGCCGTGCCGCCGAACGGGTTCGGGCTGACGTCAATCCGCGCCGGGACCGGGGCCGGAGCAGGCTGCAGCCACTCGAAGATGCCCACGGGGCCAGAGACCGTCGCGTTCGCGCAGAAGTCGCGCGCCAAGGCGTCACGACCCGGCGACCAGACGCCTGCGTTTTCTTCCCAGCTCTGGTTCGAAATCGGCGGCACCGAATCAAAGCCGAATGTCGGCTCGGTAGCCGTGTCCGAAATCGCGCCGACGTAGAACGCACCATCACTGATGACTACTGGGCTGGGAGGGGTTACAGTGAACCAGTCCGTCGTCGAGACGTTGACCGTGGTGATGTACAGCGTGTCGCCCGGAGTTCCGTCCGGACCGTTGTCGTCGAAAATGCCGATCGTCGGATCCGACGGTACCGCCTGCATGCCCAGGTAGACCCGCGCGCTCGTCACCGAGCACGGATAGACCGGTGGCACGAAACGGTTGCCGGCCCCTCCCGGCGCGCTCCAGTACCTGTTCTGGTTCGGTACGCCGCTGTCGTAGGTAAGCATCCCGGGCAGGGTGACCACGTGGAGCTCGACAGCCACCGTATCGTTCACCGGTACCATGTCGCCGGTCAACCTGGTGTAGATCTTGATGATATAGACGCCGTTCGTGCTTGGAGTCCAGGTGCTGGCGAGCGCCAGCGACTCGGTCTCACCCGGGCTCGACGCCATTGCCATCGTCGAGTCCGCAAAGAGAACCGCGCCGTTCTGCCTCTGGACCTTGAAATAGGTCTGGTATCCGGCTTCGGCTTGGTTGCCGAAATTCTTCACCACCGCCCAGAAGGAAAGCGCCTCGTTGTTGATGGCGAACACGCCGCCGCTGCGATCGTTCATCGCGTTGCGGACGCCTACGTCGTGGATCTGCAGCGAGGTCGACTCAGGCGGGAAGAAACGGACCGCGAGGTCGGGGTGAATCACGTTGCCCGCCGGCGTCGTACCCGACAGGTAGTTCAGGCCGATCGTGCCCGATACGTTCTCGATGCCGGTCTGGTTGTTCTCCGCCGCCCAGCCATTGTACGGCGCGCCGCTCTGCTCCTTGTACTGAAACAGAATCGACGAGTCCGCCTTGGTCAGGAGAATCTGGAACGAGTTGTTGCCGCCGGTGCTCCAGAACGGGATGCTGTCGTATTCGACGATGAAGCTGTCGGCTCCGTTTGACCAGTACCAGACCGAGCCGCCGGCGCTGGGGTCGACGTCGCTCAGTAGCGGCGCAAGCTGGTCGTTCGGCCGCTGCGGGCCTGGAACCGGGTCGAAAGACGATGCGTTCGATGCCTTGTCACCGAACGTTACGTAGCCGTTGGACCCGACTATGACCTCGTCGACGCTGTACCAGTAGTAGGGGAATTCGAAACCGACTGGGAACGGTCCGACGCAATTGTCGTCGACCAGGCCCGTCACCTGAGTCCCGACACCCTTGATGCTCACCCAGTTGAAGGTTGGAGCACCAGGACACGTGGTATCCGAATCCAGGTACTCGTAGCCGTACGCGTCCGGCCCGCCGCCGCCGAGCAGCACCGGCGCGCTGGATGGCGTCACGCCGCTCGGCGTGAGCGCTACCAACGAGATTGACAGGATAGTTACGAACATCAGTCCTCCTTTGTTGGCCCTGCGCCGGCAGGGCCGGATTTCATCCTACCTCGTGACCTCCCGACAGCCGACCGGGGACAGTGCCAAGCCTCTGCTTGGGGACTCGCAGCAGCGCGTAGAGCTGCTACCTTGGTGCGTGACGACGATCCTGGCGACAGCCACATCGATACTGACGACACGCGCGAAGTGTGAATGCCGTGCGCGAGTACCCGACCGTCCAACGCGGCCCGGT
The DNA here is from genome assembly GCA_964402475.1 of uncultured bacterium. GTDB lineage: Bacteria > Hydrothermota > Tepidihabitantia > Tepidihabitantales > Tepidihabitantaceae > UBA2258. The sequence continues at coordinate 2,864 of CAYOCZ010000418.1, forward strand.
CGCGACCGCAGCCCTTCCTGGCGACTGCGGCAAGATAATTCTATCCCAGCCTCAGCCTTGGTCAAGGAGACGGAGCGGGACGACGCTTTGAGCAGTCTGCGGCTTGAACGGGGATGGGGCGCACGAGAGGAGCGGCGGGGAGTTGCCTCCCCGCCGCAGTGTGCTAAGGGCTGTTCGCCTAGTGCGTGACGATGACCTTGGCCACGGGCGCCTCGGCACCGGCAACGCGCGCGAAGTAGATGCCGTCCGCCAGGTGCCTGCCATCAAGCATGGCCTGTC
>CAYOCZ010000419.1:0-3134 GCA_964402475.1 uncultured bacterium
TGTCGAAGTTGATGAAGGGCTCGACCACACAGTAGCTTTCACCCACCAGCTTGATACGTAGCATCCGTGTCCTGCCTTTCGCCGGCAGCGCGGCAAATCTCGTTCGGGTCGATCCCCGGACGCGCTTGATTGCCGCCGCACCCTCAGCGGCCTGTACCTCATCAAGCAGCGTATCCAGCAACCGGCGGCAGGAGCCGGCGTCTGCCGCATTCGGCATCGTGCGCCGGAACTGGGCCTCGATCCCATCGACCGCGGTTGATTTCAGCCAGCCGAGCCGAAGGGCGCGCAGCCCGTTGAGGACAGACCGCGAGAGCCGCCCGTGGTTCAGCGAGCGAACTTCGTCGACGATCTCCTGGATCCGGTCGTGGCGCAGTTCCAGCAGCCGAAACCGGAACCCTTCATCGCGCAGGATCTGCGCCTGGAGCCGGCCGTAGTAACCGAACCGGCATGACCACGAACCGGTCACATACACCAAGGTGTCGGCACCGGCTTCGAGGCATCGCACCATATTGCCCAGCGTCATTTTGAATGGCACGCACATCATCTCCGGGGCCAGCCGGGAACCCAACTCGACAATCTCGCGGGTCGGCTTCGGCGGCAAGACGACTTCCGCCCCGAGAGCGCGCAGCAGCCCTTGCAGCGCAATCGGAGCCGTGCCCATGTATGGGAAGGCTATCTTCACCGCTTCTTCACCTTCAGCAGGTCGATGAAGGACTCCACCCGGGTAACAAGCCCGGCCTCGCCTGTGTGCTCGTCCAGCAGAAGCAGTATCGTCGGCACGCCGTGCCGGTGAACGGCTGCACGCTGTATCAGTTCGTTCGTCACCGCTCCAGTTCCACAGGCAAAGCTGCCAACAAGCAGCAGCCCGTCTACCTTGTCGATTTCAAGCAGCCGGCGCGCTGCGGCGAGCAGCTCGAGCTCGTAGTACCAGTTCAATGCGTCTTCCCGCCGCGACTCGCTCGCCACGTCGGCTGCGGTTGGAAACACTACCACGGGCCGCCCGCCTGCTTCCCTGACTTTGTCCAGCACATCAAGGCTCAAGCCTGAGTCAAACAGCAGGTACGGATGGCCGACGACCCCGACTTTGACCGCCGGGCCTGCGGGCATCCGGCCATCAGCTGCGCATCCAAACATGTGCAGCGGCGAACCCTCGTTCATCGTCCTCTGAATTGCCGCCTGCGCGGCGGCGTTCGCACTCCGGTAAGCACTCCGGACGTTGGCTTTGTGGTCAATGGCCGAAACGGCAGCGCGGAACGACTTCTCGTCGGTTCTGATCTGGCCGTCGAGAATCGGCTCGACGACGAGCGGCAGAGTGTCGAACACCGCCCGGGTCAAATCGGGCAGTGCAATCGCCTTGGGACAGCCGAAGAACAGATCCCTGCCAACCCTGGTGCAGACGATCCTCGGCAGGAAGAGCGCATCGACCTTGTCCTTCAGCTCGGCAACGTGGCCGAGGAACGCCTTGACCGGAAGGCAGAGCTCAGAAGGTGACAGGCGCACTCCCTGCTCAATCATCCGCCGGCTGGTCGACGCCGAGAGCACCACCTCCCAGCCCAGCTCGGCGAAGAACGTCCGCCAGAAGGCGTAGTGATGATATGCGTGCAGGGCTCGACAGATTCCGATTCTCTTGGCCAAGGCAGAACATCATAGGGAACGGGACCGCTGAATCAAACCGGGTGGCCGACACCAGCGATTGACACCTGCGGTTACGAATCTACACTAGACCATGCGTCGCGCCGCGATCCTGCTTTCGCTTCTGGCGCTCGTTGGCTGCCACCGGTGCCTTCGGTGTCGCGCCGGCACTGAACGCTCGTCGTTTATGCGGTTCACGGACGCTGACGCGCCGCCGGTCGACAGCGGGCGCTACCCCGGTTCGCTTCGGATCCTCCCCTCGGACCATCCGCTCTCGGTCAACGCCGCACCTTTGCGGGCCGACGTGGAGGCCCACGAACAGGTTCTGCGTAGGCTCGCGCGTGAACGTATCTCGGTTAAGTCTCCGCTTGAGTTCCAGTTCATGTACGTCGGCCAGGACTCCGCCAACCGCCGGCTCATACTCCGGTACTTCTCACGGGCCGCCGTCCAGAAGGAGATCGCCGGATGGCAGGTGCAGCTCGTCTACTCGCTGCCATCACTCCGACCGGTGCACGCATACGTTCAGGCCCTGCCGCTGGAATAGACGGGCGAATCCGCTCGGAGGCGTGAGCCTGACGCTTGACTTACCATGCCGTGTCGGTTACGATTGGCCCGGTCCGGGGCGTGGCGCAGTTGGCTAGCGCACCAGCTTGGGGTGCTGGGGGTCGCCCGTTCAAATCGGGTCGCCCCGACTGAACACGAGGCCCTGCCATTCAAGGCAGGGCCTCGACCTACGTGCCGTCACGGGCAAGTCACTCTATCTCGCAGCCAAGTCCGGGCTTTTCGTTCAAGTTGACACACCATCCAACCAGCGTAACATCATAAGGAGGTGTTGGGCCGGGCGGCACCGTGCAGGGCGATTCCTGCCCGGGCGGCTCCGAACGGAGGACACAGGCGGCCAAGCGCAGGTTGATGTAGACACTTAAGGAGGACAGATGTCCAGATTGTTGCGATTCGCGGCGGCTGCCGCCGCTCTGGTTGTCGTGAGCGGAACCGGATGCAAGAAGAACTCCGCTCCTGAGCCACCGCAGGTCCAGGGCCCGGCAAGTGCCCGGCCCGGGGATACCCTGAGTTACCGGTTAACCAGCACTGACCCTGACGGCGACAGTGTCTCCTACATGATCGCGTGGGGTGACGGAGTCACTGCCGGTTGGTTGGCGGCGAGCCCGAGCGGGGTCGAGTACGTCCAGACACACGTCTACGTCGACTCCGGGACGTACTTCATCCAGGCCATGGCAAGAGACGGCAAGGACGCCGAGTCGGCGTGGTCGGACTCCATCCAGGTCAAGATCGGGTCTTTCCCGCCCAACGCGCCTTCGCGTCCTACCGGGCCGACCGCGTGCTCGACCGGAGTCGCATACACCTTCAAGACAAAGGCGGTGCATCCGCTGCACGACAGCGTAGCCATTCAGTTCTCCTGGGGCAACGGCGTCGATAGCTTCGGGCTGATGGTTGCCAGCAACCAGTTCTTCGACACCTCGCATACCTATAGCGTACCCGGA
>CAYOCZ010000420.1:0-3113 GCA_964402475.1 uncultured bacterium
GTGGTAGTCCATCCCGAGTGCGCCGACGATGATGACGCGCTTCCTGTTGGCCGCAGCGGCCCCTGTCTGACAGTTTGGCATTGGGTTCTCCATGGTTGTACGGGTCCTAAGGGACCTGTGCCTAGAACCGTTCCGTCATCGACTTCGCCTGCAGGAACAGCAGCAGGTAGTCCCTGCCGCCGGCCTTGGAGTCGGTGCCGGACATGTTGAATCCTCCGAACGGCTGCACGTCGACCAGGGCGCCGGTGCACTTCCGGTTGATGTACATGTTGCCGACCATGAACTCGCGCTTGGCCCGGTAGATCTTCTCCCGGTTGCGGGAATAGACCGCGCCGGTCAGGCCGTACTCGGTGCCGTTGGCAATCGCCAGCGCGTCGGAGTAGTTCCGCGCCTTGATGACCGCGAGCACCGGCCCGAAGACTTCCTCCTGGGCGAGCCGCGAGTTCTTCGGTATGTCGGCGAACACGGTGGGCTGGATGAACCAGCCGCCCTCAGGCCCGGGCTTGCCGCCGGCTACCAGTCTGCCTTCCTTCTTCCCGACCTTGATGTATTCGAGGTGTGACTCGTACGCCCGCTCATTGATGACCGGGCCCATCCAGTTGGCACGGTCCGCGGTCGGGCCGACTGTGATCTTCTTGACTCGCTCGACCAGGAGCCGTACGAACTCGTCGTAGACCTTCGCGTCGACGATGGCGCGCGAGCAAGCCGAGCACTTCTGGCCCTGGAACCCGAACGCGGCAATAGCCACACCTTCGACCGCGTCGGCCACATCCACCTCGGAGTCGACGACGATGCAGTCCTTGCCGCCCATCTCGGCCACGACCCGCTTGACCCATATCTGACCCTTCTTGGGCTTCGCTGCCTTCTCGATGATGCCGAGACCGACGGCCTTGGAACCGGTGAACGAGATGAACCGTGTCTTCGGGTGCTCGACCAGATAGTCGCCGACCGAGCCGCCATGCCCGGTCAGCAGGTTGACGACGCCCGCCGGCATCCCGGCCTTCTCCAGCACGTCCATGAACAGCGCCGCCAATAGCGGCGCGTCTGACGAAGGTTTCAGCACAACGGTGTTGCCGGTGACCATGGCCGCTGTCGTCATCCCGGCCATAATCGCGCACGGGAAGTTCCACGGCGGGATAACCACGCCCACCCCCAGCGGGATGTAGCGCACCTCCTGGCTCTCGCCTGGATACGGCGTCACGCCGCACGGCTGGTCGTAACGGATGGCCTCGCGCGCGTAGAACTCGAGGAAATCAACGGCCTCGGCGAAGTCGGCGTCAGCCTCCAACCAGTTCTTGCCCTCTTCGAGGATCATCGCGGCGTCGAACTCGAACCGGCGCTGCTTCATCATCCGCGACGCGCGCAGGACGATGCCGGCCCGCTCGATTGCGGGCATGTAGCGCCACGTCTTGAACGCAGCGAGAGCGGCCTGCATCGCCTTCTCGGCTTCCTTGACCGCGGCCTTCTGGAACGTGCCGACCGGCTTCTTGTCCGACGGGTTGTAGGAGACGAACTGCTCCTTCGCCTTCAGATGCTTGCCGCCGATAACGAGGTCGTAGACCGTGGACGACATCGCCTTCAGGTCCGCGAGCGCCTTCTTCATCGACTCCCGGTTTTCGGGTTTCGAGAAATCGAGATACGGTTCATTGCTGAACTTCGGTAGCACGATACCTCCTGCAATAAGTAATTGTAAGGACTTACGTTATCGCAACGGCTATTATTGATTCCGGGCTGTGCTTCAGAAGCACGCGCGGCCGCCTGGCATGCGAGCGACCGCCGTTGCCGGGTTCACTCCAAGTGTCGTGGGCCGCAAGACCCCGACCCGTCGCAAGGATAGCTATTAACCGACCGAAGTCAAACCGGCGCGAAGCGCCGCCCTGCTCGTTCCGAAGCCTGCCCTGAGCGACGTCGAAGGGGTGGCGCAGCCACACGAGTCGGACGAGTCGAAGGGCCTCTCAGAAGTCAGGTGCGACGGGCTCAGGCTCTGCTGCTGCGCTCCCGCTTTTCGTGGATGGCGTGGATGACAATCACCGAGCCCAGAAGCAGCAGCGCAGTTTGGTCCCGCACAGCCGAGGCTACCCTCAGGCCGTAGGTGTCCCGGATTGCCCAGAAGGTCTTGGACGCGCTGCCGATGCTCCGGTCATCTTGGACAATCTCATATCTGAGCCCGAAGAAGTTGCCCTTGACCTCGAATTGGCGTGTGCCGTCCGGGCTCTCGAACCAGTAGCGCGGCCTGATGGAGAAGAGTTTCTTCTTGAGCTGCCCGAGCAGCGCGGCTTCGTCCGGTTCACCCGAGGGGTTGCCGCCGAAGAACCTGTAAGTGGGGCGCACGGCCCATAGTTTCTGTTGGACAATCAGCTCAACCTCGCCGGAAAGGTCGTACAGCCGGTAGAGCGTGCGGATGTTGAGTATCTTCCGCTGGAAATGGCCGACCGGTGTTTGTGTTGCCGGGTCCATCACGTCAACCTTGTCCCGCAACGAGAACCACTTCTCGCGCATCAGGAACTCGCGGCGCTTTGCAAGGCTCATACCGGGCGAGTTTAGCGCGTTGGAGGTTGATGGTCAAGTGGCCGAGTGCGCAGGGAAAGGGAGTAAGGGATAGGGGGATGAAGGGAGCGAGTGGCGGACACGGAAGAGAGTCTGCTGAGTCCCGCTTGTGCTTCACGAAGGCATCGTCCCGGGTCTGGATACGTTGAAGTATCCAAGCCGTTTGGCCGGCTTTCGGGCTTATCTGAGAGTGGCTCAAGCGGTTAGGCGCAGGAGCCGCAACTCAACACCCCGCATGGGGAGCGGTCTAGGAAGGAGCCATCGAGTTGGCCCTGGAACCGGCCATGGAGGAAGCCGTGAGAGGGACTATGAGTGCGACTTTCTCAAGAACTTCGCTCGGAGCCTTCTGTGGAGCTCTGCCGCGAGCGGTGTCAGAAGCGGTGTTCCGAACTCTGACCGAAGCGGAGTGCTAGGTGGTGTGGCAAGCTCTGGCCGACGCTCTGTCCCAAGCCCTCGAACAAGCCCTTTGAGGAACTTCGGCGGGCGCCTTCGGGCGAGCTTTCCGAGGAGCTTTGAGGGGAGATTTGACGGCTGAAGAAGAGGTGGCGCGGCCTTGCGGCGAACCG
>CAYOCZ010000421.1:0-3106 GCA_964402475.1 uncultured bacterium
GTTCATGCCGGTGCTGGCCGAGATTCGGAAACGGTTCGAGAAGCAGCGGCCGCTCAAGGGTGTACGGATGAGCTGCTGCCTGCACGTAACGTCCGAGACCGCGAACCTGGTGCGGACCCTCAAAGCCGGTGGCGCGAACGTGCGGCTCTGCGCGTCCAACCCGCTCTCGACCCAGGACGAGGTCGCGGCCTCGCTGGTCAAGGACTACGGCATTCCGACCTTCGCAATCAAGGGGGAGAACCGAAACCAGTACTTCCGGCACATCGAGCAGGCGCTCTCCCACGGGCCGATGATCACCACCGACGACGGCGCGGACCTGATTTCGACGTTGCACAAGGAGAAGGGCAAGCGGCTCGCGGCAGTGCTCGGCGGGACCGAGGAAACCACGACCGGCGTCATCCGGTTGCGCAGCATGGAGAAGGACGGCGTGCTCGCGTTCCCGGTAATCGCGGTCAACGATTCCGAGACGAAGTTCATGTTCGACAACCGCTACGGGACCGGCCAGTCGTCGCTCGACGGAATCCTCCGGGCCACCAACATCCTGTTTGCCGGCGCGACCTTCGTCGTCTGCGGCTACGGCTGGTGCGGGCGGGGTGTTGCGTCCCGGGCCAAGGGCATGGGCTCTGACGTCGTCGTCACCGAAGTCAACCCGGTGCGCGCGCTCGAGGCGCGGATGGACGGTTTCCGGGTGATGAAGCTGATTGATGCCTGCAAGGTCGGCGACGTCTTCATCACCGTGACCGGGGACATCAACGTGATTGACAAACAGCACGTGCTGGCGATGAAGGATGGCGCAATCGTCTGCAACTCAGGTCACTTCGACTCGGAAATCAACAAGGCCGCGCTGGACAAGATAACGAAGTCCAGCCGCGAGCTGCGCCGGTTCTGCGTTGAGCACGTGCTGACGAACGGCAAGCGGCTCATCCTGCTCGCCGAAGGCAGGCTCGTAAACCTCTCCGCGGCCGAAGGCCACCCGGCAATGGTCATGGACATGTCGTTCGCCAACCAGGCTGTGGCTGCCGAGTATATCCTGAAGAACAGAGGCAAGCTCGAGAATCGAGTCTACAAGGTGCCCGAAGACCTCGACAAGAGAATCGCCGAGGTCAAGCTGCGGACACTCGGCATCAAGATCGACAAGCTGACCCCGGAGCAGGCTGAGTACATCTCGAGCTGGCAGCACGGAACATGAGAGAAGTACGAAGTCCGAAGTGCGAATGACGAATGACCGAACGGTCGTCTAGACGACGACCACGAGGACGGGCAACTCCAGACTTCAAACACCAAACTCCAAGCGGACGGGGCTTTCGGGCCCCGTTCCTTGTTGTCTGAGGTCAGCAGTGCCGAGTCTGTAGTCGAGAGGCCGTCTGCGTCAGAAGACCACGACGATATCCGCACTGACGACCTTCAGGGTCACCTGTCGGATACCGCTCGCGCGCTTGGCATAGCAGCGGATGCGGTAGTTGTACCGGGAGGCGGGCTCGAATGCGACGATGTCACGGGGCGAGCGCTCGGCTCGACGGTTGTTTCCTTCCCAGACGAAGACGATGACCTCAAGGGTCGCCATCCGGTCGTCGCGGAACGACTCGCGGTCGGATTCAGACATGCCCTTGAACACGTTGCCGGCTATCTCGACGTGTGAATGGAAACTGCCGGCAAACCGTAGCCGCATTTTGCGGGCCAGTTCGCGGCGCCGCCGGGCGAGCCGGGCGATAGTCGGCCAGTCCTTGAACGTGACGCCGGTGCGGGTCTTGCTGCCTCCTCGGTAGAAGCACGAACGGCGCACAGTGAACCGGCGGCTGCGGTCGAGCCTGCCGAAAAGAAGCCCGTAGGTCTCCTTCTTGAAGCTTGCCTCGTAACCCTCGCGGGCGAGCCGACATAGCTCGCGCACTGCGGCTTCTTCGAACAGAATCGGGCCCCGAAAGCGGAAGGGGTGTCGGCGGGCGATGCGGTCCCGCTCCGCGTCCGGCCCCGATGGTGTGCGTCGCGTGCTCACCGGTCGATTCTAGCAGTCTCAGCCGGTGCCGCAAGTCGTGCGGGCCAGTCAGGTAGTACGGCAGGAGCGCGCCCTGGGCTGGGCCCGGGAGCGGGCGGACGGCAGGCGATTATCGGTTTGTGACGGGAAAGGACGAGGGACTAGAGTGGTTGTATCTTGCTTCGGAACTCGGCGGCCTCTTCTGCGTCCGTCGCCATGGCGTCCACGAACCGCTGGATCCCCGCCTCGCCGAGGCAGTAGTTCTCACCGACGAGCAGCAGTCCTTGGTGCAGCCAGCTTCGGATTTGACGGCCGTCGCGACCGAGCTGCAGATACTGGCGAGAGTCAGACAACGGCCTCATCGTATCCGGGTTCAGCGCAACTGCGACTAACCCGAACGGGGAGCTCTTCAGTGTGATTCTGAGGGCAGGCGGGCTGCCCGTGCCGCCGGGCAGGGCCGCTATGCCGACAATGTTGGCTTCGTGCACCAGTCTCTCAACGGGAAACTCAGGCCGGAAACCCAGCCTGGCAGCGATCACGCCCACCCCGATGCTCGGCACCTCGGTGCTTGTTGACCGTGGCTTGACCGAGCGCGCGATTCGAATGCGGAACGTCGCCGACTCCTGTTTCGTCAGAAGCTCACGGAACGCGCACCACGTCATGATCGCTGCCAGGCCGCCACGACGAAAGCGCAGGCCAACGGCCGCGTTCGAGAGAATGATACCTTCGCCCGACGGGCTGCGTTCGACACGGACCAGGCCTGCGAAATTGCCGTCCTCGTGCAGCCGGACCACGGCAGTATCTACCTCTACATCAGTGGTTACTTCGAACTGGCGTTCCGAGAGCGGGCCGTCGACTATCAGAATGTGGTCGTGGTCAAGCCAGTCGAACCGCGGGCCGATTCGCCGCGGAGTCCAACTCCACAACCCGGGCGTTGCGGGGCTACGATCCTGAAGGGAAGTGGGGAACGGACTCAGCTGCTCGTGGGTAGATTCCATGATACGGCTGTTGCACTTCATATGCCGAGCTGTCGCATTAGCGGCATCACGTTAAGATACTCATGGAAAGTCAATTAGCTGCTGTGTGGCGATTGCAGGTGCGACAATCAACCGCCCAGCTGCGATGTTGTGCTGC
>CAYOCZ010000422.1:0-3099 GCA_964402475.1 uncultured bacterium
CCTCGAACTTGCCCGCATCGAAGTAGGCGCGTTCGAGCCGGCCCCGGACCAGCGCGTTCTCTTCCGGTGCCAGTTCCAGGATGTCGGTCCAGGTGCTGATCGCGGCATTGGTGTCACCCTGGCTCAACTGGTGGTCGCCCAGGTACAGCCGGGCCGGAATCGAATTCGGGTCGAGCTTCATGGCGGTCTCGAACGCGGCGAGAGCTGCGCCCGGGTTGTCTTTGGGGTAGGCACGGCCGTACTCGGTGTAGAGCCGGGCCGAGCGCTGGCGCTGAGCCTGGTGCCGGGCCAGTTCCTTGAGTTGTTCCTCGCACTTGTCCCAAGCCCCGGTCTCGATGTAGAGCTCGGTCAGCTTCTCCGCGCTTTCTGCGTCGGTTTTGTCGAGATGCACGAGCTCTTCGAGCAGGGATGTAGCTTTGACCTTCCGGTCCGCCTTCACGTAGTCGCGGACCAGCGCCTGCAGTACCTTCTTCTCATCGCGTTTGTCCAGGTTGCGGCGCAGGGCCAGGTTCTCGTGCACCTTGATGGCACGTTCGACCTCGCCCTGCTGCATGAAGAGGTCGCCGAGCCGGATGTAGGCGTCGACGTTGTCGGAGTCCGTCCCCACGGCGTCCTTCAACCGGGCAATCGCGTCGACGGTCCGGCCGTCCAGCGCCGCCTGCAGGCCTTCGACGTAGGCCGGGACCGCAGTCCGCCGCTTGCGGAGGAAGTCGCGGACGACCGGGTAGAGCGCGACTACGAGGACCGCGAGGATTACGAGAATCAGCCAAGTCATCAGGCACCTCCGTCCGTGGAGTCCGGCCGTTCCGACGCGGGTTTCGGCGGGTACTCGCCTTCCAGCGGCGCGTTGCGCAGGGCGCGCAGTTCCTCCATCAGGGCCTCCTGTGATTTCTTCTGGCGGTAGAGCCGTGAGCGGAGCTGGATTTCCGATACGAACGAGAAGATGCCTACGCAGAGCGCTCCGAACGCGAATGAGTAGAGCATCACGAACGCGACCGGCACGTCGTAGTAGGTCTTGTTGAAGACCACCACGTTGGTCATGGTCTGGGAGTTTGTGAGCGCGAGCACCAGCACGACAACGAATGCCAGCAGAATCAGAACGACGCGAAAGATGACCACAGAATCCTCCTTAACACGCTGCGGCGGCTCGGGCGGGAACCTCGGCCACCGGGGTCCAGCCATTGATGCGCGTGACCCGGCGGCGAACCAGGTCGCCGGGCGCACACGGGCCTTTGACGATGACAACCTTGTTGGTGACGGTTCGGCCGAGCCAGCCGGAATCCCGCGGGCTCGGACCTTCAATCAGCAGTTCGAATTCCTTGTTCAGCATACCGCGGTTGCGCTCGGCGGTGATGCGGTTCTGTACCTCAATCAGGCGAGACAGGCGACGGCCCGCGTCCGCCTCGGAGACCTTCGGCCCGAACTCACCGGCGCGGGTGCCGGGCCGGAGCGAGAAGCGGAACATGTAGGCGAAGTCGAACCGCACCTGTTCGATGAGGTCGAGCGTGGCCTTGAAGTCGGCCTCGGTCTCGGACGGGAAACCGACCAGCACGTCGGTCGTGAAAGTGACCTCGGGCAGGACCTTGCGGCAGAGCGCGACTTTCGCCAGATACTCCTCGCGCGTATAGCCCCGGTTCATCCGCTCGAGGATGGGGTTTGAGCCGGACTGCACCGGCAGGTGCAGGCTCGGGCAGGCGTTGGGCAGGCGGCGCATGGCTTCGAGCAGGCTCAAGTCGAGGTCACGCGGGTGCGACGTCAGGAAACGCATGCGTACCTGCGGCAGGGCGGAGGCGACCGCGGCGAGCAGATCCGGAAACCGGCGACTGCCGTCGCGGTAGGCCAGCACGTTCTGACCCAGGAGCGTGATATCCTTCGCGCCGCCGGCGGCGTGTCGCTCGGTTTCGGACAGGATGCTCTCCAGGTGACGCGAGCGCTCACGGCCCCTGACGTGCGGCACGATGCAGTAGGTGCAGCGGTTGTCACAGCCGCGCATCACGGTGACGAACGCGCAGGCGCCTGTCTCCGCACGGGGACTGTCCCCAGTGCCCGGTTTCCGCTGCGGCATGACGGCGTCGTAGCACTCGTTGGTCTGTCGGGTGGCGACGAGGCCGGTCGTGCCGGCCCGCACGTCCGCAATCAACTCGGGCAGGTGCAGGTATTCGTCCGGCCCGACGACGATGTCGGCCCGATGGTCGGTGACGAGCGTGCCAGCAAGCCGCTGGGCCATGCACCCGAGCACACCGACGACCCGGCCTTCGCGTGCGGAACGGAGAGCCCGGAAAGTGCCCAGTCGGCCCAGCGCCCGCTGCTCCGCGTGGCTGCGTACCGAGCAGGTCAACATCAGCAGTACGTCAGCGTCCCGCTCGTCAGCAGTCTCGGCGAAGCCGGCGTCACCCAGCAGCCGGCGAATCACGCCGGACTCATGGACGTTCATCTGGCAGCCGTAGGTCTGCAGGTAAAACTTGGGCAACGTATTGACATTCTATCCGTTTTGCGGGATTGTCAAGCAAAGGAACGAGCCCGGCCCAACGAGCGAGGGGGCGAGAGTACAGCCCGACTACCGCGACGGACGGTGGACGGCGTTCGCGTGCGGGGCGGAGTCCTTCTGCAGGACTATCTTGAAACGGCCCAGTTCGTCCTCGACGTAGTACCCGTGGTGGCACTTGATCCCGCCCTCCGCACAGAGTCGCTCAGCGTCCGGCGTCACTGCGTAGGGCGTCAGTAGGTACAGCGGCGAGCCCAACCCTGAGAGCGCGCGCCAGTGTTCGAGCTCCTGAGATCCAACAGTGTCGGTCGTCTCCACTTCGACGACGAGCCTGACCTTGGCTGAGCCTCTCTCAGTTACGATAATGTCCGGGTATTGGTGTCCGACCGCCACGTTCTTCTCGGTGCCAGGATTGGCGTGAATAGTGTACTTCGCGCTGCTCGCGAACTGCCCGACCGCCGCCTCGATTGCGAGGTCGTGCTGGGTTTGTTCCTCATCCGGCCGTGCTGCCACGCATCATGATAAACTTGTGGCTTCCTGCTGTCAACAGCAGGTGCGTACCCCAGTTCCGATATAGGGACTTGATCTGGTATGAAAAAGAGAGGCTGCCTCTC
>CAYOCZ010000423.1:0-3089 GCA_964402475.1 uncultured bacterium
CACCCGGCCCGACCCTTCCTCTAGCTAAGTTACACACGAATAAGCATACTACCCTCTACCACATCGCGATTGCCAACCGCGGCACTGGCGGCTATCATCTGTTCCTGCGCCGCTCCTTCAATGCCGGCGATTCATGGAGTGATACCATCAGGGTGGACCGGGGAACCAGCACCTTCACCGACAAGCCGATGTTCACGAGCCAGGACAGCTTCCTCTACTGCACCTACACCGACTACTCGGGCAGCGTCCACCCGATTCGCATGTGCCGTTCGTCCGACTACGGCGTCACCTGGAACTCCGGGGACATCGACGTGACGACAAGCAACGGTCAGGGCTCGTGCCCGGCGGTCGCTCCCAACGGTGACGTCCACGTCGTCTGGGGCCAGCCGTCCGCATGGGTGCCGAAGTCGATCTGGTTCAACCGCTCGACCGACCACGGCCTGACCTGGGGCGTGCCGCTGAAGATCGACGACGTCGATACGGCCCCGCATATGCACCGCTGGCGCGCTAACCACAGCTTCCCGGCGATGGCCGTGGACAGCGCCGGCAAGGTCTATGTCACGGTCCAGAACCGGCTGCACGGTCAGGGTTACGATGCCGCGGTCTACACTTCGGTTGACACCGGCGCGACCTGGCAGGGGCCGTACCAGGTCAACGACGATACGGTGACCGACTCCGACCAGTACTGCACCTGGATTGCCCTGGACCGTTACCAGCGGCCGCACGTCTTCTGGTATGATAACCGCAACTACTACCCGGACTCAACCGGCGACGTCTACTACAGTTGGTCCGACGACGGCGGCGTCACATGGCAGCCGAACGAGCAGGTCAACGACGTCTCGCCCTGCTGGGGCTACCAGTCGAAGAGAATGATGGGCGACTACCAGCAGATACGCTGCGACACGAACTACGTCTACTGCGAATGGAGCGACCACCGCAACGGCCGCCACTCCTGGAGCTACATCGCCGCGGCGCGTCGTCCTTTGCCGGCCCTCACCGGCGTGGCCGAGAAGTCGGTGGCCGGCGTATGGCAGCAGAGCCGGTTCGCCCTGGGGCAGAACCGGCCCAACCCGGTGGTGGACGGTACCACGATCTTCTACCAACTCGAGCGGCCAACGGCCGTCGCGCTGACGGTTTACGACCTTGCGGGCAATCTGGTGAAGACCCTCCTGGCCGGCGACCAGCCGGCCGAGCCTCGACGTGTCTTCTGGGATCGCACCGATGACGCGGGCAGGCAGGTTGCCGCTGGCGTCTACTTCTGCCGGCTTTCGGCCGACGGCGCAACCGTCTCCCGTAAGCTCGTGGTCAGATAGCCGCAGCAGGTTCCTGTCGCGAGGGCGGCCGGAGGGCCGCCCTCGCCCTTGTTCGCTCGTCGCGGACGCCAACTGCCTTTGCCGGCAGACTCGCGTACCAGGGGCTTGGCTGCGTTGCGGGCAAAGACTCCGTGAATCACGGACAACGGCCGCAAACCGGAGAAGTGGCCATCTGCAGCCGGTGTTCCTCCCCGCGTTTCTACATGCTACGACGAGGCTTATTCTGACTTGACATGTGCCCCGCTCAGACCTAAACTCGCGCAACGCAGAGGACGGAAGTAATGACGGCCCGGCCGTGCACTGCCGGGCTGAATGGAGGTAGCATGAAGCGCATGGCTGCATCCGTGTCACTGTTGGTTGCCATCGTCTTAGTGGCTGGCTGTCGCACCCCTCCGCTCACACCCCGAGCGCCGCGGGGGCCGTCGAGGGGCCTGGTTGGCGAGCGCTACAAGTTCTCGACGGTCACATCCTCTCGTGTTCCTGACTTGGTTGCCTATCGCTTCTCATGGGGCGATGGAGATACGTCGGATTGGTCGGAGTTCGTGCCGAGGGGCATTGAAGTCTCGATGGCCCATGCTTGGCTCAGGCCGGCTCGCTACCATGTCCTTTCACAGGCAAAGGACTTGTTCGGCTTCAGAAGCGATTGGAGCCGGCCTTCCGTCATCTTGATCAACAACGCTCAACCCGACACCTACCCGGCGACCGTCCGCGCGACAATTCCGACGACGGACGGCCACCCCCAGAACCTGGTTTGCCCGCGCAACACCGAGCGGGTCTACGTAACGGGCGAATGGGATAATGCCGTCTACATCATCCGGACATCGGACAACGTGATTGTCAAGACCTTGCACATGGAGTGCGGTCCCACCCACATCGCCTGCAGCCCCAACGGCGACCGCGTCTACATCGGCAGCTTCGACGATATCCACCCCAGCGCACCCGACCGCCTGTATTCCATCCGCACCTCCGACAACACCGTCGTCGACAGCGTAGATCTGCTCGGGTGCCCGCATGGCGTCGCCTGTCTGCCGAACGGCGAGTACGTCTACGTGTCGCTCGACGACCCCACCAACAAGGTCGCGGTTGTCCGCACATCTGATTTCTCGGTTGTCGCTAACATCCCGGTGGGCAGCGAACCGCGCGGCATCGTCGCCCTGCCCGACGGCCAGTACGTCTACGTGACCTGCACCTACTCGAACCTGGTGTACGTTATCCGCACTTCGGACAACACTGTTGTCAAGACCATCGATGCCGGCACCGGCGACCATCGGCTCGCGGCCGTTCCGAGCGGCGAGTACGTCTACGTGACCCGGTACGAATATGGCGCTCCGGTTATGGTAGTCCGCACATCCGACAACACTGTCGTGGATAGCATCTCCACATCCTCTGGGCGGGCGTGCGGCCTCACTGTGCTGCCCAACGGGCACTACGTCTACGTTACGAACCGCGACGCAGACTGCGTAGACATCATACGCACGTCAGACAATACCGTCGTCTCGACCGTCGGTGTGAGCAGCATCCCGTACGGAGCAGCCGCACTGCCTGACGGGTCCGGCGTATACACGGCCAACCGCGGAAACTCGGTGACATTCATCGGGTACTAGAGTCCACTGACGGGACATCCCGGGTTCGGCGAATCCGAGGACAGGGATACCGGAAACGCTCCTGAACGGCCCATGCCGACTGGCGTCGGCGGAGCAGGCGCGCGTCCGAGGCCAGTAGTCCCTGGTTGCGTCCCCGAGATTGCCAAGTGGCCGACGGTCCGGCCAATCTGCA
>CAYOCZ010000424.1:0-382 GCA_964402475.1 uncultured bacterium
GTCGTACTCCGCGTTGAACCCCGGAGTCAACCCGGGAGTGACTCCCCTCCTGCCGGCTCATGTGCCCGGTGGCGTCCCACCGCCCACGCCTCAGCCGATGACGAACGGCTCATGATGTCCCGCCCGAATCCAAGGGGCGGGCTCGCGCCCGCCCCTCTCGAATTCTGCTCTCCTACCTGGCTCTCTACGCTCCTACTCGCTCTCTTCTTCCTCTTCCGACACAGGCGAAGCTCCGTATGAGATGGCGATGCGGTGGGAGGAACCAAGCTTGCCGTAGGGCGCGAAGGCGTAGTCTACGCCGGTGCCAAACCAGGTAGAACCCGCCTACCGCATCTACTTCGCCATCACGACTTTGCGGATTGCCCGGGCTCCGGCCCCAGCC
>CAYOCZ010000424.1:392-3060 GCA_964402475.1 uncultured bacterium
CCTCACAACCCCTCGCCCCATCGCGTCGAATGCAGTTGCGCCCTGCGGCAGTGTCCGCATGACTGTGGCCGCGAGCTTGCGGCTCGGCCCTTGCGGCTGGTGGCTCTCCTCCACTCCGCTTTCGTAGTACTGGAGTATCTGCAGACCATCCCATGTGTTCGCCAAGTAGGTATATTCACCGGCAACAACCACCCCAGAGACACCTTCGGGCAGGCTGTAGAACCCCACCTCCACCGGATGTGCCGGGTCGGAAACCGAGATGACTCGCAGCCCGCCAACGTCTGCACCGACGTAGGCCTTGTCCCCATCCACGTCCACGGCATTGGCAAGACCGGGCCCGCTGCGGCCCACCTCGCTTGGGTGAGTCGGGTCGCTGACCGAGATGACTCTGAACCCACCGGCGCCGCAAACGACATAGGCATAGCTTCCCACAACGGCCACGCTCCGGGCTCCGCCGGCCGTGCTGCAGTGCCCGACCTCGACCGGGTGAGTCGGGTCAGCTACTGAGATGACTACCAAGCCGGAATCGTTGTCCCCCGCGTAGGCATAATCCCCAACCACAGCCACGCAAAGGCAGAAGCTCGGCGTGCTGCAGTCCCCGACCTCGACCGGGTTTGCCGGGTCTGCAACCGAGATGACCCGCAGGCCGGAATCGTAGTCAGCGACATAGACGTAGTCCCCTTCTGCGAACAGCCCGGCTGGCTCGCGCGGCGTCTTGATGCTCCCGACCTCGACCGGATGCAGCGGATCGACAACCGACACGATCTTCAACCCGTACCCGTTTATGCCAACGTAGACATAGTTCCCGTTGGCGGCAACGGTCACTGCCTGACCCAGGTCAAGATAACCCACCTCAGACGGCTGCTTCGGGTTGGCCACGGAGATGACCCTGAGCCCTGCGAAGTAGCCCGCGATGTAGGCGTAGTCCCCGGCCACAGCCACGCCACGCGCCGTAGAAGGTGTGCCGCAGTGACCGACCCGCCTGACGTTGAGTGAATCAGCCCGCGCAAACCCGACCGGCAGCAGACTGAGGCAACATACAGCTATCAACGCTCTCATCTTCTCCTCCTACCTCGCAACGATGACCCTGGCCACGGCTAGAGCTTGGGATTGAACCTCGTGGATGAAATACACACCCGGCGCCAAGTCGCTCACATCATTCGCGCCGCCGTGCAGTTCCATCACCCTTCTACCACTGACGTCCAGCAACTCCGCCCTGTATGCTGCATTCTGTCTGCTGTCTACAGCCAGGTTCAGGACTCCGTGCACGACCGTCGGACCGACGCTCGGCGTTCGCACTTCGACACTCGGCATTTCCTCCACCCCTCCGCCATAGAACTGGAGTATCACAAACGAGTAGGAGTTGCAGAGACAGACATAGTTCCCGCTCAAGGCCACGCAGCTGCGCCCCAGGTAGTGGTACCCGACCACAACCGGATTCGCAGGGTCGGCGACGGAAATCACCCGGAGACCGTCGGCACTGGGGCCAATCCCACGCACGACATAGACATAGCCGCCACTCACTGTCAGGCGTATGGCGGAGTTGTTCGAATCGACCAGGCACCCGACCTCGACCGGATTCGCCGGGTCTGTGACCGAAACCACCCGCAACCCGGCAATGCCAGCGGCAACGTAGGCGTAGTTGTCTTGAACTGCCACGCCTGCACATGACTTGATATAACGCCCGACCCAGGTGGGCTGCGTCGGGTCGGAAATCGAGACAACCCACAGACCTTCGCTGTTCGTGACGTATGCATAATCCCCGGCAACGGCCACCCCGAAAGCCCCGTACCGAGTATCGTAGCGCCCAACCTCTGATGGATGCGCCGGGTCGGTAACGGAAACCACACTAAGGCCGCTGTCATGCGCGACGAAGGCATGGTCCCCAACCACGACCACTTCCCGAGCATAGGCGGGCGTCGCGCATCGCCCGACTCTGGAAGGATGCGCCGGGTCGGTTACCGATATGACGAGCAGCCCGGAGTCTCCGTCCGTGACATAGACGAGGTCGCCCACGACTGCCACGCCATCAGCGTGCGCCCCCGGTATGTCGCAGTGTCCGACCTCTGTCGGATGCGCGGGATCGGCTACTGAGATGACGCGTAGCCCGCCACCATTGTCCGCGACGTAGGCATAGCTTCCTTGAGCGGCCACTCCAAACGACATGTAGTCCGGCAGGCTGTCCCAGCGACCGATGAGCCGGACGTTCAGCGAATCCGCGGCCGGCGCAACGCCGGCTAGCAGCAAACTCAGACAGAATGCTACCACTGGTGTTCTCATGGACGCCTCCAATTGTCGGCGGTGGATATGTGGAAGACCTGCGCTTCAAGGGCAAAGCTCACCCTCCACACAAGCCAAGTCGTGCCGCTCAAGCGCTGATGGCATGCGGCGGGTATCATGTTTGCCTCGTCAGTATTATCGGCCAAACTCCCGCATTGTCAAGCGGCCCCAGTCCACGCGCAGTTGTTCCCGTAACACATTGACATACAGAGGCTTACCCCCCCCCGAAGAATCCAATCGCCCTTTGACATTCCCCGCATGTCCAAGGGTCCCAAAACCCTCCTCTCCGCGCCTACCAAGAGGGCGGCAGCGTTGCTGCCGCAGGCCAAGCCAGGAGTTTCGGGGACACAGAAATACATTCGGACGCGCGTCAAGTGGCATCGGGCCA
>CAYOCZ010000425.1:0-3060 GCA_964402475.1 uncultured bacterium
AACGCCGATTCAGCCAAGCGCACCGCGAGGTGCGACAGTGCGCAAGACTGTCCTTAATAACTTAAGGAGGACAGATGTCTTTCAACAAGACAGCGCTGGCGCTCACCGCGCTGGCAATCGCGATGATGGTCGGCTGCAACCAGCCGATCGGCATGCCTGATGTGCATGCCGCATCAACAACGATCTACTGCACTGTCGCCGACGTAGAATCGTACTCCGGCCACGTCGACTGGTATAAGGGCGTCATGCCCATCTGGGACGACTATGAGAGGTATAGCCCCATGATAACACGGGCTTACGATGAGACCGACGGCCGGGCCTACCCTCGCAAGAACGGCTTCTGCATTTTCGACGTACCCGACTTTGAGCCGAATGGTGCTCCCACATGCACGCTCTACTACTATCAGAACGCCCACTCCGGCACCCCAGATCTGGTCGTCACCCACGCGGACCAGGTCAGCTCTTGGCCCTGTAGTGACAACACGCTGTTCTGGGCAGCATGGAACGGTGACCCCATCCTCGCGACGGACAGCACGCACGCGAGCAACGGTTGGTACAAGGTTCCGCTCACCGGCGAAGGCAACTCGGTCGTCGCGGCGTGTGCCGACCAGACACTCCATGCGGGCTGGATATGCCCCGATTCTGTTGATGGCACGTATACCGAAGTCTGCGGAGCCACCAGCGACTATCCACCTTACATCAAGGTGGTATACGACTGACACGACCGGCTTGTGGTACTCCACGGGCGGTCGCGTTCTCAGCGCCCGTCCGTGGGGCTCTCTGCCGGGGACTGTCCCCAAAGCCGATTCAGGAGACGCGGAGGCCAAGGGCATTTGACAAACCGTGACCTCGGTCTAAGATACTGACGAGGTCATAGTGATATCCTCCGTATGCCATTGGTGCTTGAGCGGCACGTCTTGGCCTGCACGAGGCGCTTGCTTCGCCCTGAAGCGCAGGCCTTCGATAGATGCGCCAAATCACAATAGGAGGTAGCGATGAAAGCGTTAGTGTTCGCATTCTGCTTGAGCCTGCTGCTGGCCGGCATTGCTCCGGCCGCGGATTCGCTCAACGTCCGGCTCATTGGCAGCTGGGACTCGCCGGGCCATGCCTATGACGTGGCTGTCGTAGGGGACTACGCCTATGTCGTGGCTGAGACTGCCGGGCTGCGGGTCATCTCAGTTGCGGACCCGGCGCACCCGACCGAGGTCGGGCACTGCGGCACGCCAGACCTTGCGTATGGCGTGGCTGTGAGTGGCGATTATGCCTATGTCGCGGACTGGGACTCCGGACTGCGGGTCATTTCGGTCGCGGACCCGGCGCACCCGACCGAGGTCGGGCACTGCGGCACGCCAGGCCTTGCGTATGGCGTGGCTGTGAGTGGCGATTATGCCTATGTCGCGGACTGGGACTCCGGACTGCGGGTCATTTCGGTTGCCGACCCGGCACACCCGGTTGAGGTCGGGAACTACGCCTATGTGCCCGGTGCCGCAGACGTGGCTGTGATGGGGGACTACGCCCATGTCGCGGACAACGGCAACGGGTTGTGCGTCGTCTCTGTCGCCGACCCGGCGAATCCGGTTCAGGTCGGGCGCTACGTCGGGACGGGCGAGGCCTATGGCGTGAGAGTGGTTGGGGATTACGCCTATCTTGCGGGCGGGTCCACAGGACTGCGGGTCATCTCGGTTGCTGACCCGGCGCACCCATTCGAGGTCGGGTACGGGAGCTTGCCGTTGTTGGCCATGAGCTTGGCAGTGGATGGCGGCTATGCCTATGTTGCCTATGGCTCGCTCATCGCCAACTATGGTGGGTTGCGGGTCATCTCGATTGCTGATCCTGCGAACCCAGTTGAAGCCGGGCACTACGAGTTCTCAATTACAAGCAGCACCTTCTATTCTGTGGCTTACAGCGGTGGCTGTGCCTACGTGACTCACTGGCCGGCGCTGAAGGTGCTTGAATTCTATGGTGAAGGAGTGGAGGAAGCGCCGAATGCCGAGGTGCGAAGGACGAACTCGGTGCCGACCGTAGTCCGCACCGTGTTTCTCCTGCCGGAGGCCACAAGCCACAAGCCACAAGCCGCAAGCTTGCTGGACGCAAGCGGCAGAAAGGTGCTCGACCTGCGGCCCGGCGCGAACGATGTCGCCCATCTCGCACCCGGAGTCTATTTCGTGCTCTCCGAGCCGTCGGCCGTGGCCAAGGTCATCATCTCCAGGTAGGAGGTGAGAATGAGAGCGACGGTGCTTGCGTTCTGCCTGAGCTTGCTGCTCGCCGGCGTCGCGCCGGCTGCGGACTCACTCAACGTCCGGCTCGTGGGTCATTGCGGAACCCCGACCGCAGCCCACGACGTGGCCGTGGACGATAACTATGCCCTAGTCGCAGACCGGGATTCCGGGTTGCGAGTCATCTCGGTTGCCGATCCGTCGAATCCGGCTGAGGTCGGACACTGTGACACGCCGGGCAAGGCCAATGGCGTCGCGGTGAGCGGGGACTATGCCTATGTCACGGCTGGGGATTCCGGGTTGCGGGTCATCTCAGTTGCTGACCCGGCACACCCGGCTGAGGTCGGGTATTGCGACACACCGGGCAGTAGCCATGGCGTGGCCGTCAACGGGGAGTACGCCTATGTTGCCGACTACGATTCCGGGCTACGGGTCATCTCGGTTGCCGACCCGGCGCATCCGGTCGAGGTCGGGCACTTGGACACGCCGGGCTATGCCTATAATGTGGCCGTGATTGGTGACTATGCCTACGTCGCAGACTACCTTGGTGGGTTGCGAGTCATATCTGTCATTGACCCGGTTCATCCGGTTGAGGTAGGGCATGGGGGGGCGGTCATCGCCAATGGCGTGGCCGTGATTGGTGACCATGCCTACGTCGCGGCTGCCGTTGGTGGGTTGCGAGTCATCTCGGTCGCCGACCCGGTATATCCGATGGAGGTGGGGTTCTACAGCTTGCCCACTAGTGTCTCCGGGGTGGCTGTGGCCGGTGACTATGTCTACGTAGCTAACAGCTTTGACGGTCTGCAGATATTCCAGTACTACGAAAGCGGAGTGGAAGAAAGCC
>CAYOCZ010000426.1:0-3054 GCA_964402475.1 uncultured bacterium
TGTCTATCCCTCCGCGTCTAGGCGCGCAAAAAGTGTCAGTGTCATGATCTCCCACGGGTCATCCGCGAGAACTTCAAAGGTTGGCTCGCCGAGAATAAAGCGCATTTGTACCCCCTTCGATTGCGTGCTGTGATTGTTGTCGATGTCCTGCCGGATCTGCCCGGCGTCGCTCATGGCCGCATCCCGCCACGCTTGCGGGTGGGTCGGGTAAACGATACTGATCGGGATGTGGTAGGATGGCTCGCGGTGGCTGGTCCCGAACTCCTCCGGGCTGTCACTGGCCGCGCGCTCGGCCCGGCCAACCTCGAACGACCTAATCCGGAGCGCCTTGTTTATCTCTGCCGATCGCTCATCGTCACCCCGAGGCCGGAACCGCTCATCTACACCCGTAAACCCGTGGGGCGTCAGAGCGTGGATTCGTCCCTCTATCTCGGCCCGAAGCAGCCCGAGTATTGCCCACTCGGTAGCCATCTAGTACCCGCGCCCGGCGAAGACCGGGAGCTGCGCCGCCGTAACCTCGTTCTCGTCTTTGTCATCGTCGCGGTCTGCGTCCCACCAAGCGATCGTTTCCTGGGCGATCTTGATCGCGCTAGCGTATGAGGCGCGGGCGTCCTTCAACTCTTCAGCGTACCGGTCCAGGGCGTCGGTGCCTTGATAGGCTAGGATACGCATCTGGTGCAGCATGGGGTCAATCAGGATCTGCGGGTCGCGCAGGGTGTCGATGTCCAGATCCTTGAAGCGCAGGGCGGCGGTCACTGTGCGCCGGGCCATCGCCTCGACCTTGTTGTAGCGATCCTTGATCAGTTCGTAGGCAGTCGGAAACGAGGTCATGTCAGCATCAAGTCCTTCGCCACCCCACTCCGCAGACTCGACGATCGCCTGCTCCTTGTACACCGGGTTGTCATCGTTGGGAGTCCAGATGAGCAGCCGCTCGGAACCGCGCGGGAAGTCGTCAGCGTCGGAGGCGTCCAGGGCGTATGTCACGAACAGGGGGCGCAGGACCTTTGCCGTGGCGTGGTCATAGGTCAGCCCGTCGCGTAGGTAGAGCGTGGTTCCGCTGATGCCTGCCACGTCCAAGATCTCGGACGGGGCCGTTACCCCATCGACGAGCAGGAGCCGATCTCCAGCGGCATAGGCCGGGGGCGTGGCCGCGAGGGCCATGCTCGCGGCACCAGCGGCCACAAGCGCCCCGGTGTTGTGCGCCTCCAGGATGGTGGCCGCCGTGGCCGCAAGCAGTTCCGTGCCCGCCCCGTCCTCGACCGCGATCGTGACCGCCGTCGGGCACAGGGTCTTGACCGGCCACGAGCTAGGAAATTCCAACCTTAGCGCAAAACTGCTGTCACCGTACCTGATAGTCTTCATAGCGTTCTACTCGTAGGGGTTAGGGTCTATCGGGTGCGCGTCGGCCTCGGCCCGCATCTCGGCCCGGTGCTCGGCCTGCTTCAGGCTGCGCGTGGCCTCGTCGATTGTCGCGAGCTGATCCATGTATTTGGCCTTCTTCATTGCTCGCTCGGCTGCCTCCTCGGCTGCCAGGCGGGCTGCTGTCCTGGCGGAGGCCTGTTCCTTCGCCCTCACCTTCGCGGCCCTCTCGTCGGCCTTCTTGCGCTTGTAGGCGTCATAGGCTTCCTTGCCAGCGAGGCGCACGAACCAACCCACAAAAGTGATGATTATTTCGGGCATTGTCCCCCCTAGATATAGTCGCGCCAGAACTCAAACCGGTACGGCCCCTGCATGTCGTTGCACCAGGCCCGCCACGACACCCGCTCGGCCGGGTACATGACCCTATTGCGGCAGACCTGCGCGGCCACGGCACCTTCACGGATTCCACGGATGCGGACCACGTGCGGGTTCCTGGTCGTGTGCGCTGCGGTCAGGTGCGCGAAGATGGTGCTTGTCACGTCCCGATCCAGGAGCTTCTTGGCCAGCAGCATCGCGAACCCCTCGCGGTGATCGACCTTGGATGCGAGGCAGATACAGTCGTTCTCGTTGGTCTGGTCCTTCGTGAGCCGCTTGGCCCGGCCTCGGCGCTGCCCCATCCAATAGTGGCCTCGTCCGGTGCTGCAGGCGCACAGGTTGATGACGATGTGCGAATCCGCTGCCGCTGCAATCGCGTCGGCGAGAAGGTCGATATTGCCACAAGTGATACCGAATCGGGGCAGTGCCTTGCTCGTCCCGTGGTCGAAGATGTTGAGCACGTCGAGGCGTTCCCCAGCGAAGGCTCCATCGTACCGCCTGAGAGCCACGAGAAGGCCGTCCCTTGCCGACCTGCCCTTGGTCGGCATGTGCACCACCATCACGCGGCCGGAGGCTGCCAGGGCGTGTCCCGCGAACGCCTCGGCCTCGCGGTGAAACTCGTCGCCGTCGTGCTTGCTGCCGGCGTTGGCGTCGATATTTATGCAGAGGTGCCTCATGGTGCGACAACTCCGAGGTACTTGTTGAGACTCCGATCGCCATTGGTGGACCCGAGGGCGATCTCGTCCCCAGCGTCGAGGTCGAAAACCATGTAGGATGAGGTGGTCGTTGTGGTATCGGTGCCGGTCCCGAAGCTGGTCCCGTCGATGTATCCCGTGAACAGCCCCGCGCCCGAACGGGTCATGCGGAATCGATGCCATGCGGAATGCGATGCGGTTCCACCCGTGGCCACATTGCCGACCCCGTATTCCTCTACCACCACGGACTCGTCCGTGCCCCATGTAAGCCCGTACCCCGTGGCCAGCCCCGTGGCACTGCTGTTGATAAGGGCCATATTGAACACGCTAGCGTCGGCCTTGTAGCCCCACATGTCGAAGGATCCATGAGCCGCTTCGGTTGGGGTGCAATCGTAGAACGTACTCGCCGGGACGTAGACCACCCCCGCCGTCTTGCACGTCAACACTTTTGTCAGCGCGCCGTCAACCGTGTCAGTCTCTACCGCCCACCGGCCCGCTGTGTCCCCTGCCCTGAACGGTGAGGAGAACCCGCCTATCTGCCCGTGGAGTGTGCCGCCCTCGTCCGCCGCAGAAATCGGGTAGCCCCAATCGGTCTTGAATTGGACTGCGCGGGCCGCATTCAAAC
>CAYOCZ010000427.1:0-3044 GCA_964402475.1 uncultured bacterium
GCTCAGGACGGTGGCGCCGCGGGGATGAAGCCTTCCTTCATCAGCGCCTGCGTCGTGTCGCGGGCGTGCTTGATGGTGGCCGTGGCCTTCTTGAGCAGTTCGTCGCTGGTCATCGTGATGCGGGCGACGCCCTGTTCAATGGCCTTCATGCCCACAGCTACGGCCTCGCGCGGGTAGACTTCCCAGTCGTCCATCGTCGGGACGAGGTAGTCCTGGCGCAAGCCGCGGTCCTCGGCGACCTTGGCCAGTTCGAGCGCGGCCGCGATGCACATCTCGTCGGTTATCGTCTTGGCGTTGACGTCGAGCGTGCCGCGGAAGATACCGGGGAATCCGAGCGAGTTGTTGACCTGATTGGGGAAGTCGCTGCGGCCCGTCGCGACGACCGCGGCGCCGGCCTCAAGCGCCTCCCACGGCCAGATTTCGGGAATCGGGTTGGCGCAGACAAAGACGACTGGGTCTTTGGCCATGCTCTTTATCCACTCCGGCTTGACCGTGTCCGGGCCGGGCTTGGAGAGGGCGATGAGCACGTCCGCGCCTTTCATCGCGTCGACGATGGTGCCGCGCAGGTCCCCGGCATTGGAGACCTCGCACATGTGCCATTTCTCCTTGAAGTCCTTCTGGAGTTCGGTCCGCCCTTTGTGGAGCGTGCCCTTCGTGTCGCACATGATGATGTTGGCCGGGGTGACGCCGCCTTTGATACAGACCCGGGAGATGGCGATGTTCGCGGCGCCGGCCCCGAGCATCGCGACCTTCACCTTGCCGATGTCCTTGCCGACGAACTTGAGGGCGTTAACCAGCCCGGCATAGGTGACGGCCGCGGTGCCCTGCTGGTCGTCGTGCCAGACCGGCACGTTCATCTCGGCACGTAGCGTGTCGAGAATTCGGAAGCACTTGGGCTGGGAGATGTCTTCGAGGTTGAACCCGCCGAACGACGGTTCGAGCAGCTTGGCGGTGCGGATGAACTCGTCCGGATCCTTGGTGCGCAGGGCAATGGGCACGCAGTCCACGCCGCCGAGGTACTTGAAGAGGATGGCTTTGCCTTCCATCACCGGCATCGAGGCCTCGGGCCCGATGTCGCCCAGGCCCAGCACGCGCGTGCCGTCGGTCAGCACGCAGATGGTGTTGGCGCGGTTGGTGTGTTCGAACGATTTTTCGGGGTGGGTCTGGATGTCCTTGCACGGCGCGGCCACGCCCGGGGTGTACCAGATGGCGAAGTCCTGGAAGTCGCGGACGCAGCACTTCAGCGCGATCTGGTACTTGCCTTTGTAGAACGGGTGGAGGAGCATCGCGTCGGCCGCGGGTTTCTTGGCCTTGGCGATGAGTTGTTGGATTTCCTCGGGGGTGAGCTTCTTCACGGAATGCGTCCTTTCTTACTGGGCTGTCACTGCTTTGCCGCGGGGCGGCTTGAGGAGGAACATCATCAGGGCCACCGCCAGGCAGGCGATGCCGGCCGGGATGAAGGCCCACATCCAGGTCTTGGCGTCGCCCATGATGCCGCCGAGCAGCGGTCCGACCACGCCGCCGACGCCGTAGGCCATGAAGACCCACGGGTAGTTGGTGCCGACGTTGCGGTTGCCGAAATAGTCGGCGGTCGCGGCCGGGAAGAGGGCGAAGTTGCCGCCGAAGTTGAAGCCGATGATGGCCGCGCCGATGTAGAGGCCGAGCTCCCGGCCGCCGATGAAGAAGAACAGGATCATCATCACGCCCTGGAGCAGGCTCATCAGGATGATCGAGCCCTTGCGGCCGAGCTTGTCGGAGATGGCGCCCCAGACGATGCGGCCGAGGCCGTTGAAGAGCGCGTAGAAGAGGCCCATCGCAGTCCCGGTGATGACGTCGGCGCGGTTTATGGCCATGCCGCCTTCGGTCAGCGCGTCGACGCCGAACAGCTTGATCACGCCGATGACCATCAGTCCGGAAGTCGCCCCCATCAGGAACGTCAGGAACAGCATCCAGAACTGCGGGGTCGCGGCCATCTGGCCGGCGGTGAAGTCACGGCCGCCGGTTGTCGCCGCGTGGGTGGCGGGGGGCGGCGTGTAGCCTTTGGGCAGCCAGCCTTCGGGCGGATTGACCATCAGCAGTGCGCCGAGGCCGACGAGCACCGCGAACAGGATACCGTAGAGGATGAAGACCTGGTTGGGGTTCCAGCCCATCCCGTAGAGGCCGGCCCAGCCCGGGGTGAGGTTGACCGGGCCGAACTGGAAGCCGCCGGTGAGTTTTACCCAGATGAGCGCGCCGAAGCCGAACCCGGCGACCGCCAGCCCGGTGATGAGCCCTTTCTTGTCCGGGAACCACTTGACCAGTGCGGCGATCGGGCAGACATAGGCAAGGCCGATGCCGGCGCCGCCGAGCAGGCCGACGCCGAGCAGGATGCCGATGAAGCTGCTGCCGGCAAGGCCGGCGATGACGTAGCCCAGTCCGAGGACGATGCCACCGGTCAGGGCGACGATGCGCGGCCCGACTTTCTTCTGCCAGCGGCCGGCGATGAGCGCCATGACGACGGCGAAGCTCAGCAGGCCGAGCGCGAAGACGATCTGGGTCTGGGTGCGGGTGAACTCGTAGGGCGCGGCCTCGAGCCTGCGGGTGAAGGCCGACCAGGCGTAGATGGCTCCGAGGCAGAGTTGCACCAGGATTCCGCCCGCGACCACGAACCATCGATTCATGACCTTTCGTTCACTCATCACTGCTCTTTCCCGCGTGCGTCCGGCACGCGACAACGGGCAGGGGCACAGTCGCCTGTGCCCCCGCATTCACGTTCTTCTCCAGGTTGCTGGCCGTACGGTTGCTGCCGCTTACTCGTCCAGCGTCGAAACGTCGCCGACGTCTTTGCCCAGGGCCTCGGCCTTGAGCAGCCGGCGCATGATCTTGCCCGAGCGGGTCTTGGGCAGCTTGTCCCGGAACTCGATTGTGTCGGGCCGGGCGATCGGACCGATTTCGGTGGAGACCCACTTCTTCAGCTCGTCCTTGAGGGCGTCGGTCTTGCCGAACCCGACCTGGAGAGAAACGTACGCCTTGGGCACGTCGCCCTTGATCGGGTCGGGAATTCC
>CAYOCZ010000428.1:0-3043 GCA_964402475.1 uncultured bacterium
GCCATAGACTGCGGCGCGGATACCATAGCCTCAGTCATTCCGCTCGGCGCGTACGTCGGATACTGGGACGGCAGCCTATGCGTGGATTCGACGGACAACAAGCTGTACTTCAGTGCCGGCGCGAGTGGTGTTGGTGTAGTAGATTGCCGGACCAACAAGGTCACGTCGTATGTATGCGCCAGCCGGGAGCCATACATCACGCCGCCGTCGTGTCTCGCGTATGACGCACAAGGCGGCAAGCTGTACGTCAGGAAGGACACTAGTCTCCTCGTGCTCGACTGCAAGGCGGACACGATCCTCAAGGAGATACCGGTCGGAGCGTTTGCCTTCAATTCAGAGTGGCAGATGGAGCTGAATCCTGACTTGAACAAGCTCTACGTTCTTACGGGCCTCGTATCCAGCTACCGGCTTGTCGTTGTGGACTGCACGGCGGACACCATCATTCAGCGCCTGGAACTGCCGGGCTGGGCAGTGACGGACGTGTTCATGAGTCCGGAGCTCAACCAATTGTGGTTCATTCACGGAGGCTATACCGTCATCGATTGCGTCGGCGACAGCGTGCTCACGGATACGAATCCGCGGCTTCACTGCCGGGTCGGCAGCTACGACCCGTCGAACCGCAAGGTCTACGCAGCCTCCACCTTCGGCACCGCGATGCATGTGATCGACATGGATACCCGACTCCCGACTGAGAGTCTGCCCATCCCCAAGTCGTACCAGCAGGAGTCTGGTCCCGTGCATTGCGCTGTTCGTGCTCACAAGGTCTATTGGGTCGTGCGGTACTACGACCCGGAAAACGGATCATTCACAGATACGATCGTCGCGATAGACACTCAGACAGACAGCATCACTTCCCGATTCAGCGAGTCATCCCTGTCGTGGTGCGTGTGTGATGATCGCACCGGAGACTACGTCTACTTCGCGAGCGGAGTCAAACTCGTGGCAGTTGACGTTCGTAGCGACAGCATCGTCTCCAGCGTAGGAGTCGCGGTGGGGGCGCACTCCTTTGTACGTAACAGCGTCACTAATTGTCTCTACTTAGTCGGCAACACCGATAGCGTGATCCAGGTCGTCTACGACAGTATCATCTTCGCCGGCGCGCAAGAGGTGCCAGGGCCGACGCTCCGCGCCGCACGGCTTCAGACGATTCTCAGCCGGAGCGCGCCACTACGCGTCTCGAAAGAGGCCATTCTCTTGGACGCATCTGGACGTAGTGTCGCGATTCTGAGGGCTGGAACGAACGACATCAGTTCGTTTGCGCCTGGGGTCTACTTCATTCGGGAGCGACCTCAGGCGGCAGGCAACAAGCCACCGACTGTTCGCAAAGTCGTAGTAGCAAGGTGACTGTGCGGGACAGGACAGATGAGGAGGTCTATGACATGAACGGCGGACGGCAGTAAGAGACAACTAAAAGAGGGCAGCCCTGCCAGTCCGCCAAGACAAACAGGTTTCGAACTTGCATCCGATTGCTGCCCTCGTGTTAGAGGATAACTAACGTCTGAGGATAACTAATGGTTGACGGAAGTCAACGGAAGGACTGGAAAGTGATCTGAACGATGAGACCGTACGTCTGTATCTTGACCTGCATGCTGGCCGGGGTGCTCCTGGCTTGGAGACCGCCGCCTCAAGCGAGCGCTTGGCACTGGAGCTATCCCGCATACGTCCCCTACACTATGGCTGAAGGCGACACGAATCTGCTGACTGACAGGAACGGCGAACACGCGATCGGAGTCACCGAGTACAACGATGGGTCCGCCAAAGCCTACTTGAGCGTGCTCTCCCAGCGAAGAGGGAACGACCCAGGGATGTACGACTACGAATACGCGGACTGGGGCTGGGATGGTAGCATCTTCCACTGGGACCGCGCCGACTCCTTCCCAGATTACGTAGAGCAATACGGACAGGACCACTGGCTGACGAGGGGGCAGGTTGCGCTCAACTCGGTCAACAAGCTCTGGGGTGCGATCTGGCGGGAAGTGGGCGGCGTCAACGGGGGCAAGCCTGGGACGGCGGTCGCAAGCAACCAACCCGTGACGGAGCAAGACTACCGATATTGGGCGAGCCCACAGATGTGGACCGAGTATAACCGAGACTCGTGTTCGGCAACCGTCCTACTTGGTGACACCGTGGTCAACGTGAGCACCATATACTATGAGAACGCGGATCCTGGCTACCACCTAATGTGCTGGAGCAACAACGCCCGAGGCCGGGGTGGTTGGAGTGAGATGAGCGCGGCCAGCCCTTGGGCGTACGACACGGGAGTGTATACCAGGCCAACCCTCGCCGTCGATGCGGACCACAGACTACACCTGCTGTACGACGACAACTCCGATTACTACCCCGGCATCAAGTACAGGTTCTCGACCAACCGGGGAGCTACGTGGGACAGCCTCGGTTCCACCCCGTTCGGCAGCGGAATCGCTATGGACCAACCTTGCGTTGCGGCGCTCGGCGATTTCGTGTTCGGGTGCTACGTAAGCGGCAACACAATCGCCTACAGGTACTCAACTGACAACGGTGCGAACTGGGTCCCCCAGATCGGCTCCTCGCCGTCTGCAGTACCGTTCTTCGGCGACGCCGTGCCGAGTGGGGTCACGATCGACCGTCCGAACGTGACGCTCGTTACGATTGGGGGCCGACCCGCACTCCTGCTCGTGGTTCGAATGAAGGTGGCACCCCTAGGACAAGAAGTCGTATGGGCGATTCGCGGCATGTCAGCGCGGCTCATCGTTGGCGACGACACGATCCTGGTCTGGTATCCACAGCCGGCCATTTGCTTGGACCGAGAGGTCACGGGTCCGGACGGTCGCTTGGACCCTTCGATAGCGGGAGTGAACTTCACGCACGGGAACGCCCAGTATCCGAATGCGTGCTATGTTGCGAGCGTTCCATGGTCGCAGGGGAAAAGAGGGACACTTCCCTATTTCTTGACAGGCTGAAGCGGGTGGTTATGCTTCGGTCATGTCTAGGATAGCGCGAGTCGTAGCCGTGGGGCTGCCGCACCACGTCACCCAGCGCGGCAACAACCGCGGCCAAGTGTTCT
>CAYOCZ010000429.1:0-3042 GCA_964402475.1 uncultured bacterium
TGAGCTTTGCGCCGGGTAGCTCGGAGGAGAGGCGGCAGTTGGAGGAGTACATCCTGGAACCGCGCTGGATTCGACTGGGCCTCGACACCGCTCTCGCGCAGAAGCTTGCCGGAATCGTCCTCGTCCGCCTCCGCGAACTGGCCGAGTCCTTCCCGCCCGACCCGAGACCGAAGCGGTAGGACCGCGGCGGGCGTGCTGTTGTTGACTCTTGTCAAGAGACTGGTATCTTGTGGAACCTTGAACGGTACGTCCAACCGCGACCGGATGGTGATTCTTGGCTCCGGCGGGGCCAGGATTGTTGTCGCCAAGCAGCTCCGGGCATCGGGCGGCATCTGGCTTTCGCTGGCAGGGACGTGCTTCCTGCTTGACCCAGGGCCGGGGTCTCTGGTGCGGATGACCGGCTCGCGGCATCGCCTCGAACCGACCAAGCTCGCCGGGATTCTGCTCTCGCACCGTCACCTCGACCATTCCGGCGACGTGAACAACATGATTGAGGCGATGACGATGGGCGGGACCGAGCCGCGGGGAATGCTGTTCGCGCCGTCGGACGCGTTGGAGGGAGATGACCCGGTCGTGCTCAAGTACGTGCGCACGTTCCTCGCCCGGGTGGTTACGCTGAAAGAGGGTGGCTCGTACGAACTGGGCAGTGTCAAGTTCACCTGTCCGGTCCGGCACCAGCATCGCGGCGAGGTCTACGGTTTCCGGTTCCAGATAGGACAAGCATCCGCAGATTACACAGATTACGCAGATGACACGGAGTGTCGCCCCGACGCCGAGGAGGGGTCTCGTCCGGTCGACCGAAGGCAGAAGTCAGAAGGCAGAGTGCAGAAGGCAGAGGTGCAGAGCGGGCTGACATTGTCGTATATTGCGGACACTAGGTACTTTCTTGAGCTGGCCGAGCACTACCGGGCCGACGTGGTAGTCATGAATGTGGTGCGGCCGAAGCCGTCGCAGCTTGACCATCTGAGCGCGCCGGATGCGGAGGAGTTGGTGAAGGCGATGCGGCCGAAGCTGACCGTCCTCGGTCATTTCGGAATGAGGATGCTCGCGGCCAGGCCGTGGGTCATCGCGCGGGAGATGAGCGAGCGGACCGGGTGCAAGGTGGTGGCTGCGTCGGATGGGATGCTGATAGACCTTGAGGAGTATGAAGCCTCAAGCCGCAAGCCACAAGCCGCAAGCGCGGAAGGGGACAACTGGCCATCAAGTCCTAGTCCGCAAGCCACAAGCCAACAGCCGCGGACCGCAGATTCGGAGCTTGGAGTTTGAAGCATGAGGCTTGAGGCTGGGAGAAGGCCGGTGAGGTTGCTGCCCGAGGAGACCGTGCGCAGGATTGCCGCGGGCGAGGTAATCGTCCGGCCGGCCAACGCCATCAAGGAGCTACTCGAGAATTCGCTCGATGCCGGCGCTACCGACATCCGGGTCGAGTTCAAGGTCGGCGGCAAGAACCTAATGAAGGTCAGCGACAACGGGTGCGGCATGACGCGCGACGACGTCAGGTTGGCGGTGGCGCGGCACGCGACCAGCAAGATTGACACGGCCGAGGACCTGACCCGGATTACGAGCTACGGGTTCCGGGGCGAGGCGCTGGCCTCGATTGCCGCGGTCACCCGCCTGACCGTGGAGACGAACGCGGACGAGTCCGGCCCGGGCACCGCGTTCGAAACCGAGGGCGGGGAGACAAAGGGAATCAGCGAGATTGCCCGGCCCCGGGGCACGACCATCACGGCGCGGGCGCTCTTCTTCAACCTGCCGGTGCGCCGGGCGTTCATGAAGTCCGACAACTACGAGGCGCGGCTGGTCGTGGAGGCCGTGAGGAACTACGCGATTGCCTATCCCGCGGTCGGGTTCACGGTCGTGTCCAATGAACGGGAGGTGATGCGGCTCGGCCCGGCCGGGAGCGTCAAGGACCGCATCAAGGCGCTGTTCGAGAAACGGGTAGTCGAGGGACTGGTCGAGATGAAGGTCGACAACCCGCTGCTCTCGCTCTCCGGGTTCCTCGGCGACCCGACCCGTTCGCGCAGCTTCTACGAGGTGCAGGCGATATTCATGAACAAGCGGCCGGTCCGAAACCCGACCGTGGTGCGCGCGGTTTACGAAGGCTACGGCCCGGTGCTTTCCGGCAATAACCCGGACTTCGTGCTGTTCATCGAGACCGACCCGTCGCGACTGGACGTGAACCTGCACCCGACCAAGCGGGAGGTCAGGTTCGCCGACGAGCGGTTCCTGTTCGACTTCGTATCCGAGGCGGTGCGCCAGGGCCTGGGCATCCAGCGGGGCAAGGAGACCGCGGACGCCGACTTCCTCTACCAGCGCGGATTCGTGCCCGAGGACGCGGCGCCCCAGGAGTTCTGGCAGCTACACAACACCTACATCCTCGCGCAGGTGACGTCCGGGTACGTCATCGTCGACCAGCACGCGGCCCACGAGCGGATACTATTCGAGGAGGTAATGAAGGGCAGGGAAGACGTGGCGCCGCAGGGACTGCTGTTCCCGATTACGCTCGAACTGACCGCGGAGGAGTTCGAAGTCTGCGAGCGGGCGAAGGACCGGCTCGCGAAGATGGGCGTGGAAGTCACTCCCTACAGCGGTCGCACCGTGGCGGTGGAAACGGTCCCGGCCGGGTCGTTCATGGGCAAGGACGAGGTGCGGGAGCTGTTCGCCGAGCTCGCGCGGGTGAAGCCGGGCGACGCCGGAATCGAAACCGAACTGGCCAAGGTCGTTGCCTGCAAGGGCGCGGTCAAGGCCGGTCAGCGGCTGACCGCGCCGGAGATGGAGTCCATCATCAACCGGCTGTTTGCCTGCAAGGAACCCTACTTCTGCCCGCATGGCCGGCCCGCCATCATCAAGATTACGGTCGAAGACCTCGAGCGCAGATTCGGACGAACGTAGCGCGGAAATGACGAATTCCTAACTGCTAATTCCTAATCAATGAGCAATGAAGGAAATGACCAACCGCCCGTGCGGGGTTGGGATTCGGTCATTGGGCGTTGATTCGTCATTAGGGATTCGGACTTCGTCATTGGCCGCGTATAGTCAGAGGAC
>CAYOCZ010000430.1:0-3042 GCA_964402475.1 uncultured bacterium
GTTGCGGGGCCATCTCAGCTTCCGGCTCGGGGTCGGCGACTGGCTCCTCGGCGGTTGTCGTCTTGGCCGGGGCGTCGGGATCCGGGTCGGTGAAGCCCTCGACGAATCCGGCGACGACCTGGTTCCACTCGGCAACGGTATACGGCTGGCCGCTGACGAGCACCGGCTCGCCGGATTCCGCGTCGACGGCGTTGACCCGCCCACCGGAGACGCCCCGGAACTGAATCGTTTGGTGCTCCAACTCGAAGACCCGTCCGATGGGTGTGGTCCTGTCGATCAGGCCCATGTTCTTGTCTGGCATTACCTTAGCTCCTGTGCTTGGCGTTATAGGCTTGGAGGAATCTCAGCGCCGCCCACATGGAGACGCCGAAGACCGACAACTTGAGAAGGAAGATCAGGTTAGACATCATCGTTGTGTCCCTCATCGCAGCGGCATGGCCAGCAGTGGCACTTGTTGCAGACGGAAGGTGCTTGGAAGTGCGTGCCCCCGCAGATATCGCAGACGGTATCCCGGGGGTCCTCGGTGAGGTATCCGCAGTCAGCGCACATGCGGACGGGGCTTGCTTTGATCAGCTTAGCGGGCAATTACTGGGCCTCCATGCCCGATAGCGGCGTCCATGCGGCGTATAATGAAGTGGTAGGCTAAGGGAGTTGGACAATGAGGGGACAAAGGGGCTGTTAGGATGGACGGTGCCGCTTCTTATCTGCCCGCTGGTCATCACGCCACTTCATTATACGCCGCTGGGGAATGGTAGTCAGAGAATTCCGAGAAAAATGGAAGTCAGGGGTTCGAGCCCCCTCGGCTCCAGTAAGGATGGCCCGGTAGTCATTGCGACAGGGAGGTTTGCGGGGAGCAAATCGGCCGATATGTTCGGGCTTCGACGGAGAGTTGTGCCGACGTGGACACTTAGTCGGCGCGACTGCTCTACCCTCCCGGTGCTCCTCGATGCCTTTTCTGACCAGCAGCGGCTCTCGGCGAATCGGTTGACCGTACGCCGCACACAGAAAATCTTGCAGGAGTTCGTCCGTGAAGCGTGTATCCGGGTGCCCCGAGAGATCACGACGGCCGCGGTGCAGTCGTACCTGGCGCAGTAGACGCCATGCTCCTGCGAGCTCGCCCTCGAGCTGGCGCCCGACGAGGAACCGTCAACGGTTCTGCTACTGCTGTCCGTCCTGGTCCGCGGGATGGCCCTCCGCATCTGGCTGCGCCTGCTCGGCATGACCGTCCTATGGTTTGCCGCTGCGATGAGCGTCTTCGCCGGACCCTTCGCGCTGCAGGCCTTGTTCGTGGCGGCTACCCCTGTCGTTTTCGCCTACGGTATCGTCCTGATTCGGCGATTGGGCGGGCCAAAAGGCACGGGTTCAGCAGTGGAGGACGACGAGAGTGAGACGCGGTCGTAGTCGGCTTCGCCGGCCCGGAGGTAGTGCTTCAGCGCCACGGCTGGGCTGTTGCCCAGCATGTCCGTCAAGGCGTGGATGCCGACGCCGGCCTCGAGCCAGTCCTGCTCGCAGTTCTTCCGCAGCGTGTGACACCAGCGGGTCCAGGGCGCCACATCTGCCCGCGTGCAGACGGCCCGGAACGTCCGCCACGGGGACCGCAACTCGCCGACGACGTACTCGGCGCCGCCGGCCTCCATGTAGCCGGCGAAAAGCTCGTCATGCAGGGCGGGTGCGACGGGCACCGTTCGGGTGCGGCGCTTGGTGGTCTGGTAGCGGCCGGGGTTCTCGACCGTGAGCCGGCGGGCGATCAGGTCCACGTTCGACCAGCGGAGCGCCGTCGCCTCGCCTCGTCGCAGGCCGGCGAGTCGGCAGAGCGCCAGCAGCCGGCGCCATCTCCCATCGGGGCAGGCCCGGAGTAGCCGGGTCAAGGTGTCGGTGTCGATGTAGGCCCAGTTCTTCTCGAGCGGCGGCGCCGTGCTCCGCAGCTCGGCCATCGGCGAGACGGCCAGCAGCCGTGCCCGGACGGCCTCGCCGAGGATGCTCTTGGCCTCACGCACGATCCGGCAGACCGTGGCCTCGGCCAGGTCGCCATCGTAGAGCCCGGCCCGCCAGCGGGTGGCCTCCAGGGCGGTGATCCGGTCGACGGGGCGGTCGCCGAAGTGCTCGGTCAGCCGGGCGATGGTCTGCCGGTAGAGGTAGCGGGTGCCCTCGGCCATGTTCCGCCGGCCGGCAAGGTACGTCTCGGCCCATGTGCTGAGGGTCGGCACCTTGCCGGTGCGGTCGAGGCCGGCGTTCAGCTCGGCCTGGAGCTGGATGGTTCGGTCTAGCGCCTCCCGCTTGGGCACGGTCGCCCGGGGCCCCATGCTCTTGCCGTGCGGCTTGTCGGCGAGGTCCCGCCACCGGGCTTGCCAGTAGGCGCCGTTGCGTTGCAGCGTGACGTGGATCATGACTTCTTCGCCTTGAGCTTGTCCCGGAGGTCCTCCAGGGCTATGTGTACCACCCCATAGCCGGGCGTCATGCGTCCTAGACGATCCTCTCCCAGGAGTTCTCGGCATTCCTGCACAAGCTCACGGGTCCCCATCTCACGCCGGATCGGGATGTAGATCCAGGGTTCGGCCTTCGGCTTCTTCTCTGTCGGCATAGTTGGCGTCTCCTTATGTAGTGCCGAGTTGATTGTAGACTCGCCCGGCTTGAGGTCGCTCAGGGGAACTTCTTTCAGCGCCGTGGTCTGCTTGTAGAGTCCATGTGTTTGAGTTCGTCTCGTCTGACTGCACAGGCCTGGCTGTCGGCCTCGGAGGCCATCCTCCCAAGAGTCTCAGCGAGAAGTTCCCGCAGGTCTGCTTCGGTTTGTGCTGAGTCATCCGGTTCAACCGCCACTACTGACGATTTCTCCACGACCAACAGGACGGTGGCATCGTTCGCGTTTCTTTCCGTCACGTCAACGGAACAGTGAAACCAGCCGTCAAGTTCAGCTTCGATTCGCATATTTAGCTCCTTGGCTAATAGCGTCTAATCTTGTGTGCGTTCCACGGCTTCCTCGCGCGGAGCCTGCTGAGAGGTCCCGCGCGGGGAGGGCCGTCAGTCGTCCTGGTCGCCCTCGGC
>CAYOCZ010000431.1:0-3041 GCA_964402475.1 uncultured bacterium
GCGCTCCTTCGTGGCACCCCTGAGTTGTGATATGTCGGTCCAAACGTCCCCGGCGACAGCGCCGGGAAGGCCCTTCAGGTACCGCTTGCGCATGATTCGACCGTTCGGGCTCGCCGGAAAGAGAAGCATCCCGTCGGCGTCCAGTTTGCACATCCGATCATACGTGATCGCCCAACCGTTGGCGTGCGGCTTGTAACCCCTGTAGTCGTACGTCAAGTTCGGTCGCGGATGGGGGCTTCGCAGGTCAACCGTGTTGAACCGCCGGGCGTCGGGCGGAACGACCTGAGTCTCCCGCTCCTGCTTCGTCATTCGCCGAACGGTGCCGTCGGGGAACTCGAGCCACTGGTACCATTCGCGGAGCGTCTTGTCCGCGAACCCCAAGTGCTGCACATTGAAGGCCGACCTTGCGGAGTCGCCGTAGACCAGGATGTGGTCGCTAACCCAGCCAAACTGCCTACGCGCATCGTTGTGCGCGTCGGCTCGCTTCCAGGTGATGTGGTTGCGGAAGAACGTGGGGCCGAAGACCGCGTCCATAACAATCTTGATGTAGTGGCTGGCCGTCGGGTCGCAGTGC
The DNA here is from genome assembly GCA_964402475.1 of uncultured bacterium. Classification (GTDB taxonomy): domain Bacteria; phylum Hydrothermota; class Tepidihabitantia; order Tepidihabitantales; family Tepidihabitantaceae; genus UBA2258. The sequence continues at coordinate 575 of CAYOCZ010000431.1, forward strand.
AGGTAGATGCTCCCGGTCGGTTTCAGCACGCGGCGCAGCTCAATGAGCCGGATCGCCATCATGGTCAGGTAGGCCATCATGTCGTTGGAGCCGAGGAACCGGCGCAGCGCGTCCAACAACTCGGAGACCTTGCCGTGCCCGCCGGTGACCACCTCGTCGAAGGCCCGCTCGGCCTCCATATCCCAGCGCCAGAAGTCGTCGAAGGCCGTGATCTGCGCCGGGGACTCGGTGCCGTTCGCCTCCCGGAAGAGCACGTTGTACGTCGCCTTGCTGTTGAACGGCGGGTCCAGGTATATCAGGTCCACACTCTCGTCGGCGACGTGCTCCCGCAGGATCGGGAGGTTGTCACCGAAGCAGAGCCTGTTCTTCCAGTCGCTGTCCATAGGGCGATCACTCCCCTGTTTCGGCGCGATCTGCGGCCCTGTCAGCGTCCGGCGTCCTCGTTTCTCTGTCACCCATCGGCCCGGATCACTCAGAACCGGCGGCCATTGCGACCTTCTAAGGCGATTCCAGCGCTTGTGCCGGGGTCACGCGGCCCAAGCAGCCCTCTGTTGCCGCTCACCATCCGCCCCCACTGGTCCGGGGATAGCTCGCCGATCACGCCACGCACCTGCGCCAGGCGCACCGTCGGCGTCGGCTGCGTCACGAATGGGGCGAGCTGCCCCTGCACCTGCGGCGCGATTCGGCACCACACCGGCACCCAGAAGGCGCACATCCTCGCCATCAGCCTGTCGCCTCCCCGTCAGAGTCTTCACTGGTGCCCACTGCGCCACCAGGAGCGTCTTCGGCGTCGCCCGGCGTGTCCTCGGCCACGAACTCCGCGTCGAGCGCCTGTGCCCGCTCACGCGCCTCCCGGTCCTCGGCCTCCAATTCGGCGAAGGCCCGCAGGATGCCGCTCGCCGGGCCGCGGTCGGGGTCCGCTTGTAACCGCGCCCGCGCCGCAGGTGAAAGCCCCAGTTGCGCCGCGAGCTTCACTTGCGAGCTCAACAGGTTCGCCCGCGTCGCCAAGATCGGTTGAGGCTCAATGTAGGCAGGCGCGCCCGGCAGGAATGGGGATTCCACGGACAGATAGGCGTCAATGATATTGAGGCCAACCGTGACCTTCGCGAAGCTGAGGGCGAGGTGCCGGTCCCCCTCCTGCGCCCACGGCAGCGCCATCACCTCGGCAACGATCGCCGCGTGCTCGCGTTCGGCCAACACGCAGGACGCACCCTTCTCCTCGCGGAACTCCGGGCAGGAGTCGCGGAGGGCGCATTTGGAGCATGAAGGTGCAAGACCGCGATGAAGCCACCGGAAGGTTTGGTGCTTGAGGGCGGCCGTCTCCGGCGGAGACACCTCGCGGGCACGCGAGAGGGCCGCAACAGCGGCCTTGCTCCCTCCCCTCGGGTCCCGCCTCCGCTGCTTCACCGCTTGCGCGCCTCCTCTCGCCGGGCCGCGCACCGCTCGAACAGGTCCGCCGGGATGATCGCCGGGAACTCCCTGCCCATATACGCTTCGTTGCGGATGATCGCCCCCACGGTCTGCTTCCTCCATCCGTTCGTCTTCCGGTTCCCCCCGGCCCGCAATTGCGGAATGCCCTGGTCCTGCAGGTCCTCCGCGATGGTCTGCAGTGAGGCCCCGCCCGCGTACACCTCGAAGATGTGGTTCACGAGCGCCGCACCCCTCGGGTCCCGCACAACGCGAGCCGCACGGCCCAGTCCCTTCACCGTGTACCCCAGGGGAACGAACCCGCCCATGTAGCCGCCTCCACGCTTCTTCTGCCGTCGGCCTGCGGTCAACCGCGCCGCGATGATCTTCTTCTCGTACTCCGCGATGGAGCCCATGATCTGCCTCACCAGTACCCGGCCCGGATCATCGCTGCACAGGTCCGGCTCTGCCAGAGACACCAGCGCCGCCTTGCGCTTGCGGAGGTCGGCGATGATGGTCTCCTGCAGGATAAGATCGCGCGCGAGCCGGTCAAGGCGCGTCACGATCACGGCACCGAACTCCCCGGCCTCCAAGTCCATGAGAAGGACTGGGAGTGCCTGCCGGTCCTCCACGCCGTTTGCGCCGGAGACACCGCGCTCCCGGTACACCTTCACAAGCTCAAAGCCCTCGCGCTCGCAGTGCTCGCGGATCGCCCTCTCCTGCACCTCAAGGCCCCCCCCGTGTTCCGCCTGCTCGCTCGTGGAGACCCGGATGTAGCCGGCTACCCGCTTCGTCTTCTTGTCCATCGGGACCGCCTCCCAGGGCGTCTTGTGAACCATCCCCAGGATAGCACATTCCCGCGCTAAAGTCAATAATGCGTTAGTGCTTTGTCCTATGTGATTCTTGTCACACTTCTGCGGCGTCATTTGACCCACCAGCGGGCAGACTGCTTGCGGCGCGCCCGCAGTGCTCGTTCCCGATCACGAGCGCGCTTGCGGTCGGCCTCGTCTTCCGGTTCACGCCACTGCCTGAGCCGGCTCACCTCGGGCTCGCCGAGAGT